>CALALK010000083.1 GCA_937923125.1 uncultured Carnobacterium sp. | reverse complement strand
TTTGCCTTTTCTGGGTTATAAGAGAATCCTTCTTGATCTTTGTTATATACATCTTTGAAGAATGGAATGATGATTGAGTTTGAAGAATGTTGTAATCCGTTGTACAAGTTTTGACCTGCCGCATCGATATCGAGTGCGTATGCCATTGCTTGACGTAAGTTTACATCTGACATTTTCGCATTTGGATCTGTCACGTTTTTACCAGTTTCTTTATCATATTTTCCTAAGTGGAAACCGATATATTCATACGCTGACGCTTCAGAACTGATTAACGTTACGTTTGTTAAATCTTTGTATGCTTCGTATTGTGAGTTTGGCATTGTTGCGATATCGTAGTTCCCAGCTTTCATTTCTGAAACGATGTTATCTGGAGATACAACTTCCATTACGACTTTATCGACTTTGGCAACACCTTTATAGTAGTGTTCATTAGGAACTAATGTCACAGATTCCCCTGCTACGATTGATTCAATCTTGAATTGTCCAAGACCGACAAATTTTGTACCACGTACATAATCACTTTGTTCCCATTCAGTTTCGGGAATATCTTTGAAGATATGTTTTGGCATAATGTATGCACAAACTGAACCACCTGCTAATTGCATTGAAGGGCTCATTTCTTTGAAGTGAATTTTCACAGTGTAATCATCCACTTTTTCAAGACCAGAAACGCTATCTGCTTTTCCTTCGTGGTACTCTTCCATACCGACTACATTTTTATAATCATCATCGTAACGAACACCTGTATAATCTTTATTACCGATGGCTTGATAAGCAAAGATGTAGTCATCAATCGTTACGGGTTGTCCATCAGACCATTTATAGTCTTTTGAATTTAAAGTAACTGTTGCAGTTTTATTTTCAACATCAAATTCGATGCTTGCAAGACCTGTATTTGTTAACTTACGGTTTTCATCGTATTCAAACATACTTTCATCAACCAAACCACCAATCGTTGAGTCGTTTGTATCCGCAGATAACTCATCTGCAAAAATACCAGAGAAAGGTGACGAAGATACAATCGCGTATTTTAATGTTCCACCTTTAATTGGAGTTCCATCGTGAGTGACTTCAGAAGCGTATTTCGTTTTTCCGGCATTGCTACTTGTTGAAGATGATTGTTCTTTACTACCACATGCTGCTAACGTTAGCGCAACCGTTGCAGAAAACAGAATCATCACATTTCTCTTTTTCATCATAATCAGTCTCCATTCTTTTATTTTAAGGCTTTTGAGTGTATCCATAAATTTATGTTGGACTTATCATACTCCAACTTTTTAATAATTGCAATACTTTTTCTAATCTTTTTTTAATTTTCATAATTTATTTCTCATTTTTGGAATTTTTTCATAATGAAAAAGCCTAGGAAAACTCCTAGGCTTTTTGAATTGATTATTTAGCTGCTGTATCAGAAGTTAATTCTAATTGATACAATTGTGCTTTAGATCCGCTTGTAGCAAGAGCAGTGTCATAGTATTTCACACGTTTGTTAACAGCTGTTACGCTATCTCCTACAAGTGTTTGAATCATGAATGCTTCATCATGCGCATAAGCTTGCCATTCTTTATAGAATTCTTTTAATTTTGCTTCATCAAAAGCTTCTGTAGAAGCAATTTTCTTCATGATTTCAGTACCTTTCTCATTTACATAACGAGAGAAGTTGAATTTAGCAGTTTCACCGAATAAGTTAGCTGGGTTTGGATCATAACCAACTCCCCATCCTCCAGCGAATACATCGATTTCTGGATCGTCTGCTTGAATTTTTTCGTAGAAGTTATTTGATTCGATTGTACGACCTGTGTAAAGTTGTACGTCTAATCCAATTTCTTTCCACCATAGTAAGTATTGTTGAACTAATGATTCGTTGGCAGCATCACGAGTACGTGCAGCAAAGTTGATTTGTAATTTAGAACCATCTTTGTTTTCACGAATTCCGTCGCCGTCTACGTCTTTATATCCAGCTTCATCCAATAATTGTTTTGCTTTTTCTGGATTGTAAGTGAAGCCTTCTTGTTCTTTGTTATAAACGTCTTTGAAGAATGGTAAGATGATTGAGTTTGTACCATAGTTTAATCCGTTATATAAGTTTTCTCCGGCAGCATCGATATCTAATGCATAACCCATCGCTTGACGTAAGTTTACATCAGCCATTTTCGCATTTGGATCTGTAACGTTTTTACCTTGAGTCTTGTCGTATTTACCTAAGTGGAACGCGATATATTCATAAGAAGGCGCGAATGTACTTACGTAAGTTACGTTTGTTAAATCTTTGAACGCTTCGTATTGAGCACTTGGCATTGTAGCGATATCGTAGTTACCAGCTTTCATTTCTGAAACGATTGCATCTGGTGACACAATTTGCATCACTACTTTATCTAATTTTGGACGACCTTTGTAGAAGTATTCGTTCGCTTTCAATGTTACAGATTCCCCTGCAACTACTGATTCGATTGTAAAGGCACCAAGACCGACCACTTTAGAACCACGAACGTATTCGCTTTGTTCCCATTCTTTTACAGGGATATCTTTAAAGATGTGTTTTGGCATTGTGTATGCTGGAATTGCACCACCTGCTAATTGCATTGATGGTAACATTTTTTCAAAGTGAAGTTTCACTGTGTAGTCATCCACTTTTTCAACACCAGAGATTTTATCTGATTTACCTTCGTGGAAATCTTTCATCCCTACGATGTTTGTGTAACGGTCGTTGTAACGAGTACCTGTGTAGTCTTTGTTACCGATTGCTTCGATAGCGAAGATATAGTCATCGATTGTAAATGGTTGTCCGTCTGACCATTTATAGTCTTTACCATTTAATTTAATCGTTACTGTTTTTCCTTCAACGTCAAATTCGATAGAAGCTAAACCAGTGTTTGTTAATTTACGGTTTTCATCGTATTCGAACATTGATTGATCCACTTGGCTCGCAATTGTTGAGTCAGTTGAGTTTGATGCTAATTCGTCGATGAAGATCCCACTGAATGGTGAAGCTGCTACAAGTGCGTATTTTAATGTTCCGCCTTTGATTGCTGTTCCTTCATGAGTCACTTCTGAACTGAATTTTGATTTTGAAGCTGCTTTTGATGCTTCTGAAGAAGTGCTACTGTTGTTATTGCTTGCATTTCCACACGCCGCTAATGTTAAAGCAGCTGCAGCTGATAAGAATACTAAACTCTTCTTTTTCATTTTTCCTCCACTCTCAGACACCCGATTCAACTTTCTTTGTATGTTGAATTGTCTGACAAATTAATACTTGGTGTTAATTCTAACATAATTTTAATTTTTTGCAAGCAAAATCTCTAAAAATTTTAAGTTCATTTTAGTTATCCTTTTTAAACTGTCTGTAATCATGAGATTTATCGTATTTCCACCCCTAACTAATTTGGACAACAAAAAAGGCCTCGCAGTTGCGAGACCTTAAGATTGAATAGTATTCAATTATTTAGCAGCTTCACCAGTTTCAGATAGTAATTCTACTTGTTCCCATCCAGTTTCTTTACCTTGAGCAATATCTACGTGTTTCACACGTTTGTTTACTGCTGTTAATGAGTAAGTGTTGAAACGTGGAACTTGGAATGGATTTTCGAATACGAATTTTTGCCATTGTTTGAATAATTCAACACGTTTAGCTGGGTCGAATGAAGCTTCTGAAGCAATTTCACTAATTAATTTAGTGTGTTCATCGTTCACATAGTGTGAGAAGTTGAAACGAGCGATTGGTCCGTATAATCCATCTGGGTCAGGGTTGTAACCAATTGTGAATCCACCTAACCACATATCATAGTCATCAGCATATTTCGTTAATTTTTCGGCATATGCGTTAAAATCTAATGCACGGCCGTTTAATAACTCTACGCGTAGACCAACATTTTTCCACCATTCGATGTATTGTTGGATAACAGCATCATCTGTTTGGCTACCTGCAGCCACTAATAATGTGATTGTTAATGGTTTACCTTCTTTGTCTTCTACATAACCATCGCCATCAGTATCTTTATAACCAGCGTCTGCTAAGATTTTCTTAGATTCTTCTGGTTTGTATGTGAATCCTGGAATTTCTGATTTATCCGCATAGATTTCACCAAAGAATGGCGTTAATAATGTATTTGCAGCGATACGTAACCCTTGGTAAGTTTCGTTAGCTACTTGTTCATTATCTAATGCATAAGCAATTGCTTTACGTAAAGCAGGATCACTCATCTTCTTACCAGGTTCGAATACGTGTTCACCTTTTTCTTTGTCAAAGTGACCCATGTTGAAACCAACATAAGAAATACTGTTTGTGATGTTACCGATTAATGTGATATTTGATAAATCTTTATAAGTATCATATTGATCAGCAGGCATTGAAGCAAAGTCATATTTACCAGCTTTCATTTCTTGAACGATTGAGTCTGGAGATACAACATCCGCTTTTAAGCCGTCCACTTTAGGTTCGCCTTTATAGTAGTAAGGGTTTTTCTTAAATGTTACAGATTCACCTGGAACTACTTTATCAACGATGAATGGTCCGTTACCTACCACTTTTGTACGTGCAGCATCTGAAGCAACAGCTTGATCATAAGTCATATCCTTGAAGATATGTTTTGGCATGATATTTCCCATAATCGCATTTCCACCTAATTCTAAAGCTGGATATACTTCTTTTAAGTGAATTTTAACAGTTTGGTCATCCACTTTTTCTAGACCTGAGATTTTATCTGCTTTTCCTTCGTGATACTCTTCCATACCAACGATGTTTGCAGCATTTTCATCGTAACGAACTCCGTCATAGTCTTTACGTCCGATAAATTCATAAGTAAAGATATA
>CALALK010000082.1 GCA_937923125.1 uncultured Carnobacterium sp. | reverse complement strand
TGATTATTGTTGTAGTTACTATACCAAATAAGTATGAGTTTTGCAAATTTTTTAGTTAAATTGTTAACCTTTCTTTTTACCTAAATTTCGCGGATTTTAGCCAAATCCAACCGTTCCAATGACGGCGCATTTTTCGAGATAAAGTACTCATCAAGCGATTTTGCTTTCAGGTTCATCGCTTGTAATTTGTCAGCCATCATCGGCGTTTTCTTAAACACCAATTGCGTCCCATGAAGGATTCCTTCGCTGACACCTGATGATAGAAGCCAGTTCTTTGCGCGTTTACTTTTTTCAATATAATTTTCGACCATTTCCTTACGATGCTTCAAAAACATTCCATTTTCAATAAAGAGCGTAAATGTTTTTTGCATCATCACATTCGAATCGTAATCCATCCATAACTTCCGCATCGCAAAAGGTTCAACTAACTCTTTTGGTAACACTACAATTCCAATTTTCAAAGCTGAGAATAAAATGGACGAGAACGATTTAACGTAGATAACGCGTCCATCCATATCATAATAATGAAGCGGCGTCGCATTCCCTTCGACAAAATCTGCCATGTAGTCATCTTCGATAATATACACTGAGTACTTGCTTGCTAGTTCCACAATTTTTTTCTTGGTAGCTTCACTGTAACTTCCGCCAAGCGGATTATGAAAGCGGGAAATCGTATAAAATAGTGAAAATTCTCCACTTGCAAATAATTCCTCTAATCGGTTTAAATCAATTTCACCATCCATCTGCCGTGCAATCGTTTCGTACGGAATATTCAAATGCTTCACCAACTCATTCATCCGTGCATACGTCGGCTGTTCGAGCAACACCTTTTTGCCTTGAATCAACTGCAGTAATATATAGAGTGCTTGTTGTGTCCCCGTAGTGATGACCAATTGTTCCTTTGTAGCATACACCCCATACTCTTCTAAAATAGGCATTAATGCCTGAATCAATTCGCTCATCCCAGAAGCTTGTTCTTCTTTTGTTAACTTTAGATCATGCGCACTGGCAAGCGATTGATTAAAACAGATACGCAAATCTTCAATCGGAAGTTGAGAATAGCCTTCTCCGAACCCCTCCAACGGCTTTGGCTCTGAATTTTTCAGTACATAATAGCCACTTTTTTCTCTCGAATAAATAAAACTTTCATCTTTTAAACTTCGCAAGGCTCTTTGTATGGTATCCTTATTCACTCCGTAGGTTGCGACTAGTTCACGAACGGAAGGAAGTTTATCCCCTTTTTGTAGATTTCCACTTAATATTTCCTCTTTTAATGCGTTTGCTAATTGCTGATATTGATACATGACACACCTCCACTGTACCGGTACAGTTCGTTTTCATCCCTATTGTATCCTCACCTGTCCCGTTTTACAATACAGATACATTGAAACTCGAGGAATAGATATGAAAAAAATATTATTAGCAAACGACTTACCTGGAATTGGCAAAGTCGCACTCGCTCCCGCTATCCCGATTTTTGCTTGTTGTCAAATTGAAACGATGCTCCTGCCTACGGTGCTCCTTTCATCTCATACGGGCGGATTCAAAAATATCGCCATTGCAGAGCAAACAGCGTTTATGAAGCAATCTTTAAACCAATGGAGAGAATTGGAATTAAATCCAGATGCTGTTTTAACGGGATATTTTCGAAATGCGGAACAAATTGAATTAATGATAGATACTATTGAAAAACTGCCTGAATCTACACAAGTTTTTGTCGATCCGATTATGGCGGATAACGGAAATCTATATAGTGGTTTTACTCCAGAACACGTTGAGGCGATGAGAAAACTCATTCAACATGCTCAAGTGATTTATCCTAACATTACGGAAGCTTGCTTATTAACCGAAACGGCATATCCTACTGGAAAAATAACCATGGACTTTACAAGGGAACTAGCCAAGAAACTAGCTCTGCTTGGGCCAAAACACGTCGTCATTACCGGCTGCCCTGATATCGAAGAGTTTACAGGTGCTCAACTTTATACGAAAGAGACGGATTCATTCTTTGATTTCTATAAAACAAAATATCCGCATCATTTTTACGGAACAGGCGATACCCTCGCCGCTCTTGCGACTGCATGCATCCTACAAGGCTTGCCTATAGAAGATGCACTGTCATTCACGTTACAATTTATCGACGAAGTGCTTCAATTAAGCAGCCAACAACCTGAACAAATTCCATTTGGCCTTCCAATCGAGAAAAAACTTGGAATGCTTACCACAAAATTTACTACTGAGGTGTCATTATGAAAAATACAGATTTAAGAGATTTAGTTCAAACAAGCTTATTCGCAGCTTTAATTTATTTGGGAGTTAGCGTCTTTAGAATCCCAATGCCATTCACAACACAGTTCGTTCATTTTGGAAACGCGCTTGTAGTAATTGGATGCTTACTTTTCGGAACAAAACAAGGAGCAATCGCCGCTTCAATCGGTCTTGGGCTTTTCGACATCCTTAACAATTACGCCGATGTTGCTTGGCTAACGATTCTTGAATCATTAATCGTCTGCTATGTAATCCATCTTGTATACGAAAAAGCGATGAAAAAAGATGACAAAATCGCGAATATTATCACAGTCGGTGTTATTGCTGCTATCGTAAAAATCATCGTCAATATTATTAAATACACATTCTTAAGAGGAATGATTGTCGGTGGTCTCGCGTTAGAACCTGCATTCATTCAAGCCATCAATAAAATTACAGGAACGTTTGGATCCGCTATTTTCACAGTAGTCGCAGTTCCAATCGTTTACCCACTCTTCAAAGAAGCACTAAAACGAGTAAGAAAATAAACAAAACAGCTATTACGATTAAATTCGTAATAGCTGTTTCTTTTTTCTCCACAGAAGGTTACTAGAAAAATAGTTCAAATCAAATAAAACTCCTCGGAGTTATTGTGGCAATAGTAGGGAATCATAACCAATGTGAATTAGGGAGAGTTGCGATTTATTCGCTACTCTCCCTTTGAAGCTTGGTAGGCTTGAGACCTCAGGCTCAAGCCGGTATCCTACCATTTCT
>CALALK010000081.1 GCA_937923125.1 uncultured Carnobacterium sp. | reverse complement strand
GTCCAGTGGTCCGTTTCTGAACGCTTTTCCTCGTATCCTAGCGTTTATCTATTGCTTTTACGGCTCTGTCGCCAATGATTTGGATGATAAATACTAAGATTAGAATAGCCACGGTTGCAACAAAGATGATATCTTGTTTATTTCGTGTATATCCAATTAAGTAAGCTAAGTTTCCAAGTCCACCTGCTCCGATAACGCCGGCTACTGCTGTAGAGCCGATTAGCGCGATTGCAGTTACGGTAATCCCTGATACTAACGCAGGAAGTGATTCAGGAATGAGTACTTTTGTAATAATTTGGCGCGTGTTTGCCCCCATAGATTCCGCTGCTTCAATGACTCCTGACGGGATTTCATTTAACGCGATATCCACAAGTCGTGCATAGAATGGAGCTGCACTAATGACTAATGTTGGAATAGCTCCCTTTGGTCCAACAATTGTTGACATCACAGCTTTTGTAAAAGGCATTAATAATGTCAGCAAGATGATAAATGGAACTGCACGGAAAATATTGATGATGGCTCCTAAAATCACATGGACCCATTTATTTTCAAGACTGCCTCCTTTTCCTGTTAAAAAAAGAAGAATTCCTAAAACTAATCCAATCACAAATACATAAAGCGTTGGGATCAGTGTCATGTACAGTGTTTCATTGATAGCTTTAAAAACATCATTCCAAACAACATTTTTAAATGAAAACATTTCTTCGAACAATTCAGAAAGAGTTGTCCCTGCTAAAAATAGATTAAACATGCTCTAACACCTCCACAATAATTTCTGCTTGTTTTAGAAATTCGATGACTTGTTTGGCTTTAGAAGTTTCTTCCTCAATCAAAATAATCATACTTCCTAAAATACCCTTTTGAGTAATATTGACTTTCGCCTGTAAAATCGATACCGTTGCATCGAGTTTACGAATCGCTTCAGATAATACCGCATCTCCTGTTCGGTCGCCTAAATATTGAATACGTACGGCTACTCCAGGACGAAGTGAACTTGATAAATGCTGGAACACTTCATCAATTTCGTCTTCCACACGTTCCTCTCCTACGAACTGTTTCGTAATTGGTTGTTGTGGATTTTTAAAGACATCAATCACTTCTCCGCATTCCACTACTCGTCCTTCTTCCATCACCGCGACACGGTGGCAGATTTGACGAACCACATGCATTTCATGCGTAATTAAGACAATCGTTAGTCCTAAACGTTTATTAATTTCTACTAATAATTTTAAGATATCTTTTGTCGTTTTTGGGTCAAGTGCACTTGTTGCTTCATCACATAAAAGGACTTCTGGATCGTTAGCTAACGCACGGGCAATCCCTACTC
>CALALK010000080.1 GCA_937923125.1 uncultured Carnobacterium sp. | reverse complement strand
TCGTTATACTTACGATAACAACTACTTTAACGATACGTATCAAGGGATTCCGATTGGTGGCTATACGAAGATGATTGAAGCCATGCTGGACCACGAGAATATCGAAGTCGAGTTGAATGTTGATTTCTTCGCGAAAAAAGACGAGTACTTGAATAGTGGTGCTAAAATCGTCTTCACGGGAATGATTGATGAGTTCTTCGATTATGAACTAGGCACATTAGAATACCGTTCGCTCCGTTTTGAAACAGAAGTCGTGGATGTGGAGAACTATCAAGGAAATGCGGTGGTAAACTATACAGACCGTGAAACGCCATACACTCGTATTATCGAGCATAAGCATTTCGAGTTTGGCACGCAGCCCAAAACGGTGATTACGCGTGAGTATCCTGCCGATTGGAAAGTGGGCGACGAGCCTTATTATCCAGTGAATAATAAAGTCAATAATGACTTGTACGCGCAGTATAAGAAATTAGCGCAGACGGTTCCGCAAGTGATTTTCGGAGGACGCCTTGGACAGTATCGTTATTACGATATGCATCAAGTCATCGCCGCTGCATTAGAAACGGTCGAAAAAGAATTCCGTTAAACGCAAGAATACCATATTTGGTCATGACCAAATATGGTATTTTTCGATTCTACAGGAGAGATAAAAGTAGTCGGTGTAAGAAATGCAATGAAGCTTAATAGAGAAAAACGTGCGTAGTTTATAAATAGTGAAACCGAAGAATCTTGTGGATTTCATAACCACAATAATGGGGAATGGTATTAAATGCGAAAAAAGCTGGAGTTAGGAATTTATTCCTTACTCCAGCTTTGAGGCTTTAAAGGCGAGAGACTATAGGCTCGAACCGGTACCCCATTATTGTAGTTATGATAAAATCCGCTAGGATTCGAAGGTATCACTAATGATAACTTTTAGATACGTTTTTCTCTATTAAGCATTCACTGTATCTAATTCTTCGCCGATAGCTTCTAAGCGAGCTACGACTTCTTCAAGAGATAAGTTGTGCTCTTTCACGTAGCGGTTACGTGGATGAACGCGACATTCATGGCTGCAACCACGTAAGTATTTGTCTTCGTTCTCTTCTGAAGCTAAGATACGACGGTTACATTCTGGGTTACCACAGTTTACGTAACGTTCGCAAGGTGTACCATCGAACCAGTCTTTCCCAATTACCACTGGGTCTACGTGGTTGATATCGACAGCGATACGCTCGTCGAATACGTACATTTTTCCATCCCATAATTCGCCTTGAACTTCTGGGTCTTTCCCGTAAGTTGCGATACCGCCGTGTAATTGACCGACATCTTTGTAGCCTTCACGAACCATCCAGCCAGAGAATTTCTCACAGCGAACGCCACCTGTACAGTAAACAACGACACGTTTGTCCATGAATTTCTCTTTGTTATCGCGAACCCATTGTGGTAATTCACGGAAGTTGCGAATGTCAGGACGGATGGCACCGCGGAAGTGACCTAAGTCGTACTCGTAGTCATTACGAGTGTCTAGGACAACAGTGTTTTCGTCAAGTAAGGCTTCTTTGAACTCTTGTGGAGAAAGGTAAGCCCCTGTTGTTTCAAGTGGGTTAATATCGTTATCGAAGTCGTTATCTTCTAAACCAAGGTGTACGATTTCTTTTTTGTAACGAACGAACATCTTCTTGAAGGCTTGCTCGCTTTCTTCGTCGATTTTAAACCATAAGTCTTCCATCCCTGGAAGAGAGTGAACATAGTCCATATATTTTTGAGTTGTTTCGTAATCACCAGATACAGTTCCGTTGATTCCTTCGTCAGCGACAAGGATACGTCCTTTTAATCCGATTGATTTGCAGAATGCTAAATGATCTGCCGCAAATTGTTCCGCATTCTCGATTGGAACATATTTATAGTAAAGTAAAACACGAATGTCTTTTGCCATATTGTAAATCTTTCATCCTTTTCTAATTTGTAATGATTCTATTGTAACTTTATTGAGAATGATTATCAATGAATTCGATTGTGAAAAACTTCGAAAGGTATTGACATGACGGCGTTTTGGAGTATAATATGCAGTATAACGTTAAATTTATCAGATTGGAGGAGAAATCAATGAACAACTTAAATGTAAAACAAGTACATGATTTGAGAAACCTTCCAATTTTGGTGAATGAAGTATAGCGCATTTTTATAGATAAATTTAAGTGAGCCGTTACTTTTTCCATGCGTGGGGAAGGTGACGGCTTTTTTGATGGAGGGAAACGATGAACGATTTATTAAAAGTCATTATTAATTTTATAAAAAAACATCCAATGCGCTACCTTGTTAGTTTCATTTTGATGATTGGAAGTAGTATTGCGGCGGTGTACCCAGCACGTATTATCGGACAAGTTGTTGATAAAATCGTAGCGAGCGAACTGAATGCCGAGTGGCTTGGGACACAACTCGTGATTTTAGTCGGGATTATTCTTGTGGCGTATATTACGGAGAGTATTTGGACATATTTTATTTTTATTGGGTATTATGAAGTTCAAAAAGAATTACGTGTGAAGTTACTACGTAATAATTTACGGAAGAAAATTCCGTTTTATGCGCATTTTAGAACGGGCGATATTATTACGCGTAGCAGTGAAGACGTTACAACGATTGGCGATATGATGGGGTTTGGGATGTTTGCATTGATGAACTCTACATTGCTGATGAGCGTATCGCTTTATATGATGATCACAACGATTTCGTTGCCACTGACCATTGCAGCGGTTTTACCACTGCCAATCCTCTCGTATCTCGTGTATAAATGGGGATTTGATCTCGAAGAAGAGTACAACAAGGCGCAAAATGCAGTTTCACAATTAAATAATGAAGTGCTTGAGATGATTGACGGTACTTATGTTATTCGTGCTTACGGGCAAGAAGATGCGATGATGGATGAGTTCAGGGCGAAAACGAAAAAGGCCATGAAACAAAATATTATCGTGTCTGAAATTGAATCGCGCTTTATTCCACTGGCGCAATTATTTATGATGATTAGCTTTACCATTGCCCTTCTCTACGGTGGGTATCTAGTATCGACTGGGGCTATTCTAGTCGGGGATGTCATTGCCTTCCAAGTTTATATGGGGGCGATTATGTGGCCGATGTTTATGATTGGTGACATTATCACGAACTACAAGCGAGGGAAAGTGGCGACGGAGCGTATTAATGAAGTATTGAAACATGATGATGAAATTGAACGAGGTGGTACAAAAACGCTCGAGACGATTGAATCGATTGAGTTCAAGGACTTCAACTTTACGTATCCAGGCGAAGAGGCGCCATTATTAAAAGACATTAACCTTACGTTACATAAAGGTGAGACGCTTGGAATCGTTGGAAAAACAGGTTCTGGGAAGACGACGCTCTTAATGCAATTATTACATCAATTTCCGTATCGAGGCGAGAAGCTTCTCATTAACGGAGAACCGTTGATTGATTATGACAGTCAATCGGTGGCAGGGCATCTAGCCTATGTACCACAAGAACACACACTCTTTTCACGCACGATTCGTGAGAATATGTTATTCGGGAAAGAAGATGCGACCGATGAGGAAATCTGGGAAGCATTGACGTTAGCGTCCTTTGATGGAGACGTGAAACGCATGCCGGAACAGCTCGATACGATGGTCGGAGAAAAAGGGGTATCGCTTAGTGGTGGACAAAAACAACGTCTATCGATTGCGCGTGCCTTCTTACGTAACCGTGAATGCCTGATTTTAGATGATGCGTTATCCGCAGTTGATGCGAAAACAGAACGCGAAATTATCTCGCACTTGCAAGAAGAGCGTGGCGGTTGTATGAATATTATTTCAGCACATCGACTCTCTGCAATTCGTCATGCCGATGAGATTATTGTGATGAATGAAGGACGCATTAGTGAGCGAGGAAGTCACGAGGAGTTACTCGCGCAACGTGGTTGGTACTATGAACAGTACCTCATTCAAGAGATAGAGGAGGAAATCGAATGAAAACGATGAAGCGATTATTAAGCTACCTCCGCTATGAGAAAAAAGGAGTTCTGATTGGACTCTTCTGCCTCTTACTCTCAACGGGGGCAACCTTAACAGGGCCGCTCGTTGCTAAATACATTATCGATAATGTGATTACGCCGATGGGGCAATCGGGTGTCTTTAATGCAGGAAGCCTGCTCTTATGGGTTGGGATTTACGTAGCGGTGAACTTAGTTGGAGCGGCTGGTGGATATTTAAACCGTTTATATATGAAGACTCTTTCGAACCGCGTGGCCAAACGCATTCGTGACGAAGTGTTCGAGCATGTACAAACCTTGCCAGTATCGTATTTCGACCATTTGCCTGCCGGAAAAGTCGTATCCAGAATCACGAGTGATACGGAATCCGTACGTGCAAACTTTTATGTAAATGGAATTTCGACACTCCTTAGTACGGTCGTGATGCTTGTTGGTGTGTACACAACGATTTTCTTATTAAATGCGACGCTTGGATTAGTGTTATTATTCCTAGTTCCGGTGATGATGCTATGGCAGAGAACCGTTGCCGTGATGCAGAAAAAATACTATTCTGAGAATCGTGAACTGTACAGTCAATTGAGTGGACAGTTAAATGAAAGTATTCAAGGTGCTGGTATCGTTCAAGCCTTCCAACAAGAAGACAAGATTGTTGCAGAATATGAGGCGACGGCTACGTCTTGGGTTGAAATCGGTCGTAAGGAATTAATTCTTGAGTCGTACTTCTCATGGAGTCTAGTTGGCTTACTTCGAAACTTTACTTTATTTGGAATTGTTTATTACTTCGGAATGCAATTTATCGGAGGGACACTGGGGATTTCAGCAGGGCTCCTATATGCCTTTATTGATTATGTCAACCGTATTTATGAGCCGATTCAAACCTTTATGAATGTCGTGTCAGGCTTCCAACAATCAATGGCTGCTGGTGACCGTGTGTTTGAATTAATGGATACGCCAAGTGAGGATTCAGGAGATGAGCTCTTCACATTTGATGAAGGACGGATTGAATTCAAAGATGTGAGCTTTGAGTATACACCAGGCGTTCCTGTGTTGAAGCACTTGAATTTCACTGTAGAACCTGGGCAGACGGTGGCCTTTGTGGGGCATACAGGTTCAGGGAAATCTTCCATTATGAATTTGCTCTTTCGATTCTATGACCCAACGAGTGGAGCTATCTTGATTGATGGTAAAAACACGCGTGACTTTAACAGACGTAGTGTTCGAAGCGAGATGGGGATTGTGTTACAAGATCCGTATTTATTTACAGGAACGATTGCTTCAAATGTCGGGCTCAATAATGAATCGATTCAACCTGAGACGATTAAAGAGGCGCTCGTTAAAGTGGGCGGAGGACATCTACTCACAAAGAGTGACAAAGAACTGAACTACGAGGTCAAAGAAAAAGGGATGGACTTCTCTTCAGGGGAACGCCAACTGATTTCATTTGCCAGAGCGATTGTCTTTGACCCGAAAATATTAATTTTAGATGAAGCGACTTCGCATATTGATACCGAGACGGAAGAGATTATTCAAAACGCGATTAATGTCGTTAAAGAAGGACGTACAACCTTTATGATTGCGCACCGACTTTCTACGATTGCTCATGCCGACCAAATTTTTGTGTTGGATAAAGGCGAAATTGTGGAACGTGGAACGCATGATGAATTACTTCAACTGCAAGGTCAATATGCCGAAATGGTCGCACTTCAAAAAGGTTAATCGCATAGACTCTGTTTCTTTTGAAACGGAGTCTTTTTTGATGCAGTGGGTCAATCGAATTTTTATTGTTTTTCAAGGGAATTCATGGTGCATTACTTCGCCTAGTTTGTTACAATGTGTAGGAAACACATTGAGGAGAGAGTTATGATTACAAACGAAGTCATTGAAAAAGCAACGGCACATCGCCGTCATTTACATATGTATCCAGAAGTATCCGGAACGGAAGTCGAAACGACGCGCTATATCCGCGAAGCCCTAGAAGCGATGGGGCTTAAATGCTGGGATTTACAATCAAAAACAGGAGTGGTTGCAGAAATCGGAAACGGAGATGGCCCAACATTGGCCTTACGTGCCGACATCGACGCCTTGCCGATTGTGGAACAAACAGGATTAGACTACGCTTCGAAAAATGAAGGAGCGATGCATGCGTGTGGACATGATTTCCATACAGCAAGCCTACTAGGTGCCGCGCAAGTGTTGAAGGCACAAGAAGCGACTTTACAAGGGAAAGTTCGTTTTATTTTCCAACCAGCCGAAGAGAGTAACCAAGGAGCACGCGCATTGATTTCTGAAGGCGTGCTTGAGGGAGTCGATGCGATTATTGGCTTCCATAACAAACCAGAACTTCCAGTTGGAACCATCGGTGTGAAGGAAGGGCCACTCATGGCAGCAGTCGGTCAGTTCAAAGCCGAAATTACGGGAGTGGGAACTCACGCAGCAGCACCGCACAATGGGAATGACCCAATCGTGACGGCTTGCCAAGTGATTGCCAATGCCCAAGCCATCGTTGCTCGTCATACATCTCCACTTGAACCAGTGGTGTTAAGTGTATCGCATATCGAAGCCGGAAATACATGGAATGTGATTCCAGAGAAAGTATTTTTTGAAGGAACGATTCGTACGTTTAATAAAGAAGTCGAACGCAAGATGACCGAGCAATTCGAAAAGATGATTGTCCAAACCGCAGATGTATACGGACAAAAAGGAAGTATCGAATGGATTTTAACACCACCAGTCGTGCATAATGATGCTGCAGTCACAAAAATCGTTAAAAGTGTGACGGAGAAATTTGCGACAGTGGTGACACCGGAAGTAACTTTAGGAGCAGAAGATTTCGCCAATTATATGGAACACGTTCCAGGATGTTTCGTCTTTATTGGAACAGGATGTCCACGCGAATGGCATCACCCAGCATTCTTAGTGGATGATGCAGCATTACCGTTTGCGATTCAGTATTTTATCGACAACACGCATGCGCTTCTAGAAGGACTTTCACAGAAAGGAAACGCGTAATATGAAAACAATGGTGGTGATTAGCCATCCAACGGTTCAAACGTCCTCGACTCAACAGTTTTTCCTCGCAACGTTAAAAGGGGAAGAAGCTGTAACGGTTCGACATTTAGACGAAGTGTGGAGTGAGAAAAAGCCTCATTTTACAAGAGCAATAGAAGAAAAAGCCTTGGTAGACTCCCAGGCTGAACGCCTTATTCTTCAATTCCCGATGTATTGGTACCAAGCGCCTTCTGTCATGAAGGAATGGATTGATACGGTGATGAGTAAGAGTGCACCTTTTGCAAAACAAATTAAGGAACTCGGAATCGTTGTGACACTCGGGGTGAAAGAAGAAGCCTTCCGTGCAGGAGGAAAAGAGCAGTTTACGATTTCGGAACTCTTGCGCCCATTTCAAGCCTTAGCCAATGCGATGGGGTGGACCTATTTACCAATTTTCGAAGTGCATCAGTTTGATTATAAGACTGAAGAGGCAAAACAAGCGTTACTCGTTGAGTATTTACAATACGTGACGAAAGAGAACCACGGAACGTTACGAGACACGGAAGAGTGGTTTATCCAGCGAGCAAAAGCGATGGAGGGTGCACACTGGGAACAAATCGCTGAGTGGATCAAAGAGAACCAGGATGAAAGATTGGAACTCGAGATGCATCTGAGTCATTGGGAGGAGAGTCAATATGGAGATTATTGAGAAAATCAGGCTACTCGATGCATGGATTCTAGAAGCAAAAGAGTATAAAGAACGCGCATTGCTTGTAGCTGCAAAAACTCTTCTTTTAGAACAAGCAAAACGAATTGAACAAGCACATGGTGAATTGGATGGACGGATGTGGAGTCCTGAAAACTGGGCCAAATAAGGAGAATGAGATTGAAAACAGATTATTTAAAACTTCGATTAATACTACTGGTCATCGCCTGTTTCTTAATCGGACTGGGCGCGAAGATGGCGGGATCTAGTACATTGGGAGCGGACGTTATCGTTCTTGTGTGGGAAGGGTTAAATCGCACCTTTGGATTGGATATGGGAACAAGTAATATCATTGTTTCCCTTGTCTTTCTTGCCATTACGCTAAGTATCAACTGGAGATATATTGGATTTGGAACAGTTGTAGGGATGTTCTTACAAAGCTTCTTTATTGAACTGTTCGATTTTAGGGCGCTTGCTGAAATGGATATTACAGTAAAAGTGGTTGCAATGGTAGTAGGGATTGCCTTAATTGCTATGGGGTGTGCAGTGTATGCTTTAGCAGAACTTGGAGTTGGACCGTATATTGCCGCAACACTTGCCTTACATGAAAAATTCAAAACATCCATTCCTAAAAATAAGTTCTTCATCGATGCGAGCTGTGTCATTATCGCCGCAGTTTTGGGGCAATGGCCAACGATTGGGCCAGTTGTCTCTTTAATCATCAGTGGAGTCATTATGGACCAAACAATGGTGATTTTGAAGAAGTTTTTACCAATTAAATAAAATAGACAAAATGAAACCTATCTACACGAGAAATCCTATTGTAGATAGGTTTTTTAGCGCTTTATTGAAATAATGAAAGATGTTACCGTTTCCAAAGAGAGCAAAATAGTACAAGTCAAAAGCAAAATAGTTATTGTGAAAGCGGTTTTTTCGTTGTAAACTAAAAGTGTCTTAAAAAGTAATAGAACTAGGGGGAGACAACATGAAAAAGAAAGTATTACTATCAAGCGCAGCATTATTAGCAGCTGTATCTTTAGCAGCTTGCGGAAATAATAGCAACAGCACTAGTAAGACAGATTCAACTACTCAACAAGGAGCTGCTAAAGAGAAAGTTACTCTTAAATTAGCTGCCTTAGAAAGTGGTTACGGCGCAGAAATGTGGCCAGCAATCATCAAAGCTTATGAAGAGGCAAATCCAAACGTTAAAGTGGAATTGACTCAAGATAAGGAAATCGAAGAAAAAATTACGCCTCAAATGAAAGCTGGCGATTACCCAGATATCGTAATGTTAGCTTTAGGACGTAAAAAAGCTTTACCAGAAACATTAATTAAAGAAAAAGCTTTAGCTGACCTTTCTGATTTATTCGACAAGAAAGTTTACGGCGAAGACAAAAAAGTTTCTGAAAAATTATTAAACAACGTATTAGGATCAACAGTAACTGACCCTTACGGAGACGGAAAACACTACTTAGCACCAATGTTCTACGCTCCAACAGGATTATTCTACAACGAAGCATTATTCAAATCTAAAGGTTGGGAAGTTCCAAAAGATATGCCTGGTATGAAAGAATTAGCTGAAAAAGCTAAGAAAGATGGCATTTCATTATTCACTTATCCAGTATCTGGATACTTAGATAGCTTCTTCCCAGCATTATTAGCTAACGCTGGTGGCGTTGATTTATTCAACAAAGCAATGAAATATGACACAGGAGCATTCACTTCTGAAGGCGCAACTAAAGCTTTCGAAGCATTAGGAACATTCTTACAAAACGTTGAACCTTCAACAGTAGCAAACGCAAACCCACAAAGCTTCACTAAGAACCAACAATTAATCTTAGACAACAAAGCTTTATTCATGCCAAACGGTACTTGGGTAGTTGGGGAAATGGCTAAAGCACCTCGTGCAGAAGGATTCAAATGGGCTATGACATCTGCTCCAGCAATCGAAAAAGGTGGCAAACGTTATGTTTACTCATTCTTCGAACACATCTGGGTTCCAAAAGAATCTAAGAACCAAGAAGCAGCTAAAGAATTCTTATCATTCTTATACTCTGACAAAGCAGCAGAAATCTTTGCTAAATACAACGCAGCTCAACCAATTCAAGGTGTAACAGCTAAGTTACCTGATGAATTGAAATCATTATACAAAGTTGTAGATGAAGTTGATGGCGTAATCAATGGTAACTTCGTAGCTACTAAACCTGTTGAAGGCGTAAGCATGAAAGACACATTATATGGTCAAATCGACTCTGTAGCATCTGGTCAAAAAACAGTTGCTGAATGGCAAAAATCTGTAGAAGAAGTTAGCCAAAAACTAAAAGCAGCAGTTGAATAATTCAAATAGAATGAATTAAATAGGAGTGGGATGCGAAGCAATTTTCGAGGATGAAAATTCCTTCCGCCCACTCTCATTTTATCTAAAAATGGTTGAAAGAGGGCAGAACGATGAAAAATCGTAGAAAAAGAGAGAGAAATTTATTTATTCTCGTGTGTCTATTACCTGCACTAATTCTATTCTTTACGTTTTTAATTTACCCAACGATTCAAGTATTCCGCATGTCCATGTTCAAATGGGGCGGATTCTCAAACAATCAACAATTTGTTGGATTAGATAACTTTAAAATTTTATGGGCAGACGAAAATTTCTTTAGAACAGTTCAGAACACAATCTTACTAATCGTAGTGGTAACACTCTTTACAGTAGTATTGGCGGTTCTTTTCGCAGCAATCCTTTCAACAGAAAAGATTCGCGGAAACAACTTCTTCAGAATTATTTTCTACATCCCTAATATTTTATCAATCGTAGTTATTGCAGGTATTTTCTCAGCAATTTATGATCCAAAAGCTGGACTTTTAAATGCTGTATTACCAGAAGCATGGAATAAATTATGGCTAGGTGATCAAAGTATTGTTATTTACTCACTCGCATTCGCATTAATTTGGCAAGCGATTGGGTACTACATGGTTATGTATATGGCAGGGATGGCGAACATTCCAGCAAGCTTGTATGAAGCAGCTGACCTTGATGGAGCTGGAAAAATCGGTAAATTCTTTAACGTTACATTACCATTGATTTGGAATAGTATTCGTACAACATTAACATTCTTTATCATTAGTACCATTAACTTAAGTTTCTTACTTGTACAAATCTTGACAGACGGTGGACCAGACGGATCAACTGAAGTGTTCTTAAGCTACATGTTCAAACAAGCTTATACAAACTCTTCATACGGATACGGTATGGCGATCGGTGTAGTTGTCTTTATATTCTCATTCGGATTATCAGGTATCGTAAGTCATATTACGAAACGCGATATTCTTGAATACTAGGAGGGGAGATCATGAAAGGAAATACTCGTTCATTCGAAAAGCTGTATAAAGCTTTTATATACGTAGCGCTGATTACATTAGCGATTAGTATTATTGTACCAGTGGGCTGGGTCTTCTTAGCTTCTGTTAAAGAGAATAGAGAGTTCTACGGATCTCCATGGACAATGCCAGAAGGATTCTACATCCAAAACTTTGTGGATGCTTGGAATAAAGCAAAAATGGGTGACTACATGTTGAACTCAGTGATTGTTACAGCACTTGCTTTAACAATTCTAGTCGTTGTAGCAATTCCTTCTTCTTATGTATTAGCACGTTATAAATTCCCAGGAAGTCGTTTCATTAACTCTTTACTAAAAGGTGGATTATTCATCAACGTAAACTATATCGTTGTACCAATCTTCTTAATGTTACTCGACTGGGATAAAGGACTAAAAGGATTCGGCATTAACGGATTCTTCCTTAACAACATTTTCGTCTTAGCGGTTGTGTATGCTGCGACATCATTACCATTTACGATTTATCTATTATCAAACTTCTTCAAGACATTACCAACAACGTTTGAAGAAGCAGCATCTATCGACGGTGCAGGATATTTCACAACAATGATTCGCGTCATGACACCAATGGCAAGACCAAGTATTATCACAGTAATCTTATTCAACTTCCTTTCATTCTGGAATGAATACATTATCGCTCTTACATTAATGCCAGGTAAAAACCAAACATTACCAGTAGGGTTGAAAAACTTAATGCAAGCGCAACGTGGGGCAGCTGAATACGGACAATTATACGCAGGGATGGTATTAGTAATGTTACCAACATTAATTCTATACATTCTTGTTCAAAATAAACTAACACAAGGGATGACACTAGGCGGCTCTAAAGAGTAATCGTCATCGCAGGAGGAAAGAAAATGGGTAAAACAAAAGGGCGTTTAACCCTACCAAGTGAATCGAATTTTCTTGAACAGACTAAAGAATTGCTCGACCGTTGGGGTGCAGATGCAATTCGTGATAGCGATGGAACGAAACTCGATGAAGCAACCAAACAATTAGATGCAAAAATCTATACAACCTACTTTGTAGCACGTAACCATAATGATTTCATCAAAGATCATATGGAAGAGTGCCAACAAATTTTCGTCATGTCAAAATTCTGGTTAGCAACAGAAGATACTTTAACGATTCCATTTATGGAAGGCTACTTCGAAGACCAAGTGCAACCAGACTATGTACATGATCCAAAAAGATATTGGGAAGTCATCGACCGTACAACTGGAGAAGTAGTTCCAGTGGAGAGATGGACTGTCCATGAAGAAAACAACACAATTACGATTGAAGGCACTCGTCCTTTCCATGAGTATACAGTGTCGTTTCTAGTGTATGCGATTTGGGATCCAACTCAAATGTACAATCATATTACGAATAACTGGGGCGATGTTCCTCACGATATTCCATTTGATGTACGTGGAACTCATTCAAATCAATTCATGCACTCTTATTTAAAACAATGGTTAAAAGACAATCCGGATACTGATGTGGTTCGTTTTACAACGTTCTTCTATCACTTCACATTAATTTTCAACAACTTAGGAAAAGAAAAATTTGTGGACTGGTTCGGATATGGTGCTAGCGTTTCAGTCGCAGCACTTGAAGCTTTTGCTAAGGAAAAAGGCTATCGCTTAAGAGCAGAAGATATTGTGGATGAAGGGTACTATAACTCAACATTCCGCACACCAAGTAAAGCGTACTTAGACTATATCGACTTCATTCAAGCATTCGTTGCAAGAGAAGCTAAAAAATTAGTCGACGAAGTACACGATGCTGGTAAAGAAGCCATGATGTTCTTAGGAGATAACTGGATTGGTACAGAACCATACGGACCATACTTCGAACAAATTGGATTAGATGCAGTGGTAGGTTCTGTCGGCGGCGGAGCAACACTTCGTATGATTTCAGATATTCCACACGTAAAATATACAGAAGGAAGATTCTTACCTTACTTCTTCCCAGATGTATTCCGTGAAGGAAATGATCCTACGATTGAAGCCAATAAAAACTGGTTATCTGCAAGACGTGCGATCATGCGTAACCCTGTAGACCGTATCGGATATGGCGGTTATTTAAGTCTTGCATATAAATTCCCTAAATTTGTCGACTACATTGAACATGTAACAGATGAATTTAGAGAAATCTACGATATCGTTAAACATACAAAACCATATACTGGTTTGAAAGTAGCAATCTTAAATGCATGGGGGCGTTTAAGAACTTGGCAAGCACACATGGTTGCCCATGAACTTCCATACAAACAAATTTATTCTTACCTTGGAATTATGGAAGCCTTAAGTGGTGCGAGTGTGGACGTAAGCTTTATCAGCTTTGACGATATCATTAACGATGGAGTTCCAGAAGGTGTCGATGTCATCATCAACGCGGGGGATGCCGGTACTTCATTTAGCGGTGGAGAGGTTTGGAAGAATGAAACGCTCATTACACGTATTCGTGAATTCGTGTATAACGGCGGCGGATTTGTCGGAGTTGGGGAACCAACAGCCGTTCATCATCAAGGAAGATTCTTCCAACTTGGAGATATTTTGGGTGTTGAAAGAGAAATGGGATATAGCCTTTCAACAGATAAATACTTTACAAAAGAATTGAAAGAACACTTTATTATCGAAGATATTGAAGATGTTCATAAGATTGACTTTGGGGAAAATATTAAAAACGTGTATGGCTTAACGAGTGCAACAGAAGTACTTGAATTTAGCAATCCGAAAGTAAGCGCAGGTGGCGTCGAAGAAGGAATCGTTCTTCCAGCCAATGCCGAAGGAAAAGAATTCGGGGAAATCCATCTTGCAGCCAACCCTTACGGAAAAGGTCGTGGGGTTTACATCGCAGGACTTCCATACACACCAGAAAATACAAGATTATTAATGCGTGCGTTATTCTACGCAGCAAATAAAGAAAGTGAATTAACAAAATGGTATGCAAGCAATCCATTAGTGGAAGTACATGCTTATCCTGAAAAAGGAGTGTATGCAATCGTGAATAATACGAACGAATTGCAATCAACACTCGTTTATGATGGAGCAGGTGTATCAAGAACTGTGGAACTTGAGCCAAGCGAAATTAGATGGGAGAAGATATCATGAATCCTAAAGTGAAAATTTGGATCCGCGTCGTATTGATGTTGGTATTCTTATATGTAGTTATTTTGGGGCATCAGATGATTGGAAAAGAAGGCGTTGCAACAATGCTTGTTGGCTTAGCTGGATTACTTCTCTTGCTATGGGATTACAATCGTCCGTACTCTAAATCGATGAAGCGTTAATAAAACTTAACTAGGAACAGGGGCTTGTTTATCAACAAGCCCCTGTTCCTGTTTTCATATACACAATATTTAAAATATAAATAATGCAAACCAAAGGTTTGTGATTACTGCGATTCCTTGCAGATTCTTCTATAGTAGCTGTAAAAGGGGACCGGTTCGAGCCTGTAGTCTCTCACCTTTAAAGTTCAAAATGGGAGTAAGGGATAAATCCCCAACTCCCATTAATTCACCTTTAATCCTTTTTCCTTTTACTGCTACTATATGAATCTAGCAAGGATTCTCCGTAATCACAGTGCTTTTAAATATTGTGCTATGCAAAGGAAAAGGGAAGGAAGATGGAGGAGGATAAAAAGGGACCGGCTCGAGCCTGTAGTCTCTCACCTTCAAAGTTCAAAATAGGAGTAAGGGATAAATCCCTAACTCCTATTAATTCACCTTTGATCCTTTTCTCATTACTGCTACTATAAGAACCCGACAATTCTTCTTCGTAATCACAAAAGTTTTTAATATTGTGTTCTGTAAAGAAAAGGGGGAGGAGAAATTGGTGAAATTTCTTATAGGAATTTGGTTTATTAAAAGATGAAAATATCGTATAATAGAAAAGAAATTGAAAGGAATGGGGGATAATATGAAAGGATTGTTTATCACGATGGAAGGTCCTGATGGCGCTGGGAAAACAACGGTCATCAACCAACTGATTCCTTTGTTACAAAAACACGCACTTGTGGATATTATTTCAACAAGAGAACCTGGTGGAAGCCGCATCGCTGAAGATATTCGAAAGGTTATTCTGGATGTGAACAACACCGAAATGGATGAGAGAACAGAAGCGATTTTATATGCTGCGGGTCGTCGCCAGCATTTAAAAGATCGTATCTTACCAAACTTAGAAAAAGGAAATATTGTTTTTTGTGATCGTTTTGTCGATAGCTCATTGGTATATCAAGGGGTTGCTCGTGGGATTGGTGTAGAAGAAGTTGCACAGTTAAATCGTTTTGCAACGGATGGCCTAGAACCAAGTACGACGCTTTACTTAGATGTGCCGGCTGAAGTCGGCTTGGAACGCATTCAAAAAGCAAGAGGGAACCGTCAGTTTGACCGCTTAGACCAAGAAGGATTAAGCTTCCATACGATGGTTCGCAATGGATATTTAGAGTTAGTGAAAAAATATCCGGAAAGAATTGTATCGATTGATGCGACAAAATCCATTGAAGAAGTAGTGGAAGAGTGCTTCCGCATTTTAGTGGAACGTTACCCAAAATATTTTACAAAATAGGAGAATGAAATCATGAAATTATTAATTGCGATTGTACAAGATAAAGATGCACATTTATTAGGAGATGAGTTTGCACAAGCAAATATTCGCGCAACTCGTTTATCAACAACAGGTGGATTCTTACGCGCAGGAAACACTACTTTCATTATCGGGATTGAAGAAGAACGTGTAGAAGAAGCATTAGAAATCATTAAAGTAAATTGCCAATCACGCGAACAAATGACTGTGCCACCAGTGCATATCGACAGCATGCTTGATAGCGCGCTAACAACTCCAATTCCAATTCGTGTTGGTGGAGCTACAGTATTCGTATTACCTGTAGACTCATTCTTCCGTTTCTAAGATGGAAAAGATGCAAGAAGCATTTATTCGTGCCATCGATAATGGTCAGCTGAGCCATGCGTATTTGTTCGAAGGGGCAAAGGGAATTGGAAAAGCGGAGATGGCCAAAGAAATCGCAAAGATGCTGAACTGTACGAAGCGCACAAAAGGCGAGCCTGCTTGTGGCGTGTGTGAACACTGCACAAGGATTGACCATGGGAACTTCCCAGATTTTATCGTGGTAGAACCTGAAGGCACAACGGTAAAGGTGGACCAAATTCGTACGCTGAAATCACAGTTAACGAAAACAGCGATGGAGTCGAGTGCGATTGTTTGTGTGATTCATGCAGTCGATACATTGACTCAAGGCGCTGCGAATAGCTTGTTGAAGTTTTTAGAAGAACCAACGGGAAATATTCATTTCATTCTTCTAACAGAGCAACTCAGCAAGGTTCTGATTACGATTCAATCGCGCTGTCAGATTATTCGATTCCAATCAGATGCAGGAGAAAATATTGTTTCCACACTGAAAGAACGAGGGGTTCCAAACGCAACATCGCAATTATTGTCTCAATTGACGAGTAATATTGACCAAGCAGTAGAGATGCTCGAGAGTGAAAGTTTTGGACAGATTCGTCAAGAAAGCTGGAATTGGTTTGTCCGCGTATTTACGAATCGTGCGATGGCCTTTGTAACGATTCAGTCCCAAGTGATGCCACTCTTAGCGACAAAGGCTGATAGTGAACTGTTTTTAACACTATTACAAATTTATATCCGTGATGCTTTGCTGGTTTCTCGAGGAGTCGAGGGAGCCGTTATTCAAAGCGATAAGCTCGCTACAATTAAGAGTTTTGCAAGACATCTCACCGTGAGTGAATGGATAAAAGAACATGAAAAAATGACCAACGCCATTGCCAAAGTAAGTGCCAACGTTGGAGTTCAAGCAGTATTAGAACAATGGGTGTTAAAAATCCCAAAATAAGATAGGAGGTGCGTGAATGCCAAACAGACAATTATATGATCGAATCGAACGGTTAACAAAACAAACTTTGTTGCAACTTCATGAGCTCGAACAGATTTCTGAAGAGTTGCAAAAAGTCATCGAAGAGAATCATAATTTAACGATGGAAAATCGTCACTTGAAAGATCGTTTAGACGAGTTAGAGCCAAACACGCACACGAAGAAAGTGGCTAAAAAGAAAAAAAGAAGCCAATCCATCATCAACTTAGAAAATATCTACGACCAAGGATTCCATATTTGTAATTTGTACTATGGAAAACGTAGAGAAAACGATGAAAGTTGTATGTTTTGTACAGAAATCTTGTATAGCGAAGATTAACGCTTGAAAACAGCAAGATTATAATATAAAAAGCCAATAAAGTACTAAAAAGAGCCTGTCCATGGACGGGCTCTTTTGTTATAATAAAAGATGAAATCGTTTTATCTTTTTTGGGGGAAACAGTATGAATCAAAAACAATCTAAACCAAACGTCATCCTCATCGTAGTGGACCAAATGCGTGCGGACGCATTGTCTATTAACCGCAGTGATGACTTAGTGGTGACACCAACGCTAGATATGATGGCCAGCATGGGATATAACTTTGAAAATGCCTACTCACCAGTGCCAAGTTGTGTGCCAGCAAGAGCCGCGCTTTTAACAGGGATGGACCAAGAAAAGTCAGGAAGAGTGGGATACGAAGATGAAGTGCCTTGGAACTACACGAATACACTTCCTCAAACGTTCAAGGATTTAGGCTATCAAACAGAATGTATCGGGAAAATGCATGTGTATCCAAGCCGTAAGCGCATGGGATTTGACCATGTTCTCTTGCACGATGGCTACTTACATGTCGACCGTAAATACAATAAAGCGTACGGCGAAACCTTTGAACATTCGAGCGATTACTTGGCATGGATTAAGCAAGAACTCGGTAGCGATGCAGATATAATCGATGATGGAGCAAACTGTAATTCATGGGATGTCCGCCCGTTTGAACTTCCTGAAAAATACCATCCAACGAACTGGATTGTGAGCGAAAGTATTCGTTTCTTGAAGAGACGTGACCCAAGCGTTCCGTTCTTCTTGAAGATGTCGTTTGAAAAACCACATGCGCCGCTCAATCCACCGAAGTATTTTTATGACTTATACATGGATAAATTAGGGGACGTATCGGACTTGCATATCGGGAACTGGGAAGAACTCGAAGAGAAGATTCCAAGTCTCTATGCTAAACGTGGGAAAATTCCAGCGGACGCACAAAAGAGAATGTTGGCAGCGTACTACGGCTTAATCACGCATATCGATAATCAATTAAGTCGCTTCTTAACAGCCGTTGAAGAATTTGATTTACTCGAAAATACTATCTTTTGGTTTGTGAGTGACCACGGGGATCAACTCGGGGAGCATTATTTATTCCGCAAGGGTTATCCTTACCAAGGAAGTATTAAGATTCCAGCGTTTATCTTCGACCCGGGTAACTTAATCGCGGGAACGAAGAAGAGTGTCACACAACTGGTGAAGATTCAAGACGTTTTCCCTTCACTTGTAGAACTAGCGACAGGTGAAAAAGTCGAAACAGACGGTAAGAGCGTTCGCCAATTATTATTTGGCGAGTTTGCAGGTTGGCGAAACGAATTCCACGGAGAACATAGTCTAGGTGTGGATTCTAGCCAATATATTTTAACAGATGAATGGAAATTTATTTGGTTCCCTGTCAAAGACGAGTATCAACTCTTCCATATGACAGAAGATCCAGAGGAAAAATGCAATTTAATTGCGGAAACAAAGTACACTTCTCTCGTGAACGAGTTCAAAGCAAAACTCGCACGTATTTTACAGGAGAGAGAAGAAGGCTTTGTGCGAGACGGACAGCTTTGCCAAGTTCCGTTAGAACACATCGTTTCCACTCTAAAGAGAGGTCGATAGTATGAATTTTGTGCCTTTAAAATCTGGCATCTTTCAAATGGGAGATGCTCATGGCCAAGGCTTTATCGAAGACCATGAGGCACCACCAGTCATGAAAAAGGTACTTGCGTTTGAAATCGCGGATACGACCGTGACGAATCGTGAGTTTAAAGCCTTTATAGATGCGACAGGTTATACCACAACGGCAGAAACGATAGGAGATTCTTATGTGTTTCACCTATTCGTTGAGCCAGAAAAAAGAGAAGAGTATGCACATGTATCAGGTTCACCTTGGTGGCTCCTAGTGCCCGGAGCTTGTTGGAATCATCCCACAGGGCCCGAGTCTTCCATTGATGATGTGATGGACCATCCAGTGGTACATGTATCGTTGCAAGATGCATTAGCTTATTGTGATTGGGCAAAGGTGAAATTGCCGACAGAAACGCAATGGGAATACGCAGCACGTGGCGGGACAACCACGCAGTTTCCATGGGGAGATGACCTCGAAGAAGACGGAGAGTTTCATGCCAATACTTGGCAAGGAGATTTTCCAAATACGAATACGAAAGCGGACGGCTTTTTAGGAACGGCACCCGTGAAGAGCTTTGAACCAAACGGATATGGACTCTATCAGATGATAGGAAATGTCTGGGAATGGTGCTGTAATCATCGCGGAATTCCGTTTGAAGAAATCGAAGAAGACGCCTCTTGCCCCATTAATTTTGAATACGAATATGCGATTCGTGGAGGCTCCTTCTTATGCCATTGCTCATACTGCAACAGGTATCGCGTCGCCGCTCGTAATGGCGCATTGTGGGACTCAACCTCGAGCCATTTAGGATTTAGATGTGTCCGGAATCTAGGAGGTCGCTAATGCACATTATTATTTATAGTATCATCGTGCTTTGTGCGACGATGATTGGAGCGATTACCGGGTTAGGCGGTGGCATTATCATCAAGCCAGCATTTGATTTTGTGGGTATCGATACGACGAGCATGATTAGTGTGTACTCGACTGTGGCCGTGTTTACGATGTGTCTTGTTTCGATTTATAAAAGAAGTAAGCAAGGATTTCATGTCAAAAAACAAATCGCTTTAGGTCTGGCATTCGGGTCGATTATCGGTGGAAAAATCGGAGATGTGATTTTCCTTCATGCCGTAGATAGCTGGGGGAGTCAGGCAGTAAGTGCA
>CALALK010000079.1 GCA_937923125.1 uncultured Carnobacterium sp. | reverse complement strand
TGGCATAGAGTTCCGGATACACAATATCATCTGGACTCTCACCCGTTAAGGCAACATCTCCAACAGCCGTCACGCCCATTTGGTTTAAATACGACATATACTCTTTTAAGGCTTGCTCTTCATCGTCTTTATAGACAGACAATACTTTTGATAAATAATAGATTGCTTTGGCTTCAAGGAATACCCCTGTCAGTTCGCCATTCTCCACGACCGCTTCTCCACCGATATTTTGCGGGATTGCTTCCGGTGTTAATTTCAACACTTCTAGTGCCTTGGAATTCAGCCAAATCGTATGCGCGTCCCCTGCGATTAAACAAATCGGTACGTCTGTTGAAGCTTTATCTAAGTCTTCTTTCGTTGGTAGGATTTGTTGACCAAAGTCGCTCGCATACCATCCAATTCCGATTTTCCATCCATTATATTCAGGAATAGAAGCTGCTTGAAGAACGACCTCATCAATGGTTGGGCCTCCTACAGCCTTCATCTTTCCTAAATGAATCAACGCTGATAAGTATAAATGCACATGAGCATCAATAAAACCAGGAACCACTAGATTATCGCCAGCATCTAGCACTTCACCTTCAACAGGCGCATTGTAATCTAAGTGATTCACAATGCGACCGTCTTTAATTTCTAAAATACCAGCTACTGCAGTCGTTGTATTACCAATAAAGAGATTTTTAGCTTTTAAATAGTAATGCATATTATAACTCCATCTTGAAGTCTAAGAAGGCTTCGTTATATTTTTGAATCCAATCATTTCCTAGATATTCATAATGTTCTAATGAATTGATAATTTCTTCTGAAGGATAGAATGTTTCATCAGAAGTGACTTCTGGATCCATTAACTCTTTTGCTTTTTCGTTAGGTGTTGAGTAACCTACGAATGCAGCATTTCTGGCCGCATTTTCTGGGCGAAGCATAAAGTTAATAAAGGCATACGCACCTTCGACATTGACAGCCGTATGCGCAATCGCGAAGTTATCTGTCCAAACCGCACTTCCATCTTTTGGCAAGATATATTGTACATTTGGATTCTCTTCCGCAACTGCAGCAGCGTCCCCTGAATACCCCATTCCGATTGGAGCTTCTTCGAGTTTCATCATTGTTTTAATTTCTTCGTTAAGAACTGCGCGAACATTTGGTTTCAATTCTTTTAACTTCACTTCTGCCGCATGTAATTCATTCTCATTCTTCGAATTTAATGAATATCCTAAAGATTGAAGAGCCATCCCTAGCGCTTCACGGTTCCCATCTAGAACGAGCACTTTATTTTTGAAATCTTCTTTCCATAAATCACTCCATGTTTGGATGCTTTCTGGATCGATATATTTCGTATTGACCATAATTCCGACTGTCCCCCAGAAATACGGAATCGTATATTGATTTCCATTATCTACTGGACTGTTTAATAAGAAAGGAGAAATATTCTCTAGTCCTTTAATTTTTGAATGGTCGAGTTTTTGAAGTAAATTTTGATTCACTAATTTTGTAATGCTCGATTCACTCGGAAAGACGATATCATAACGCGTCCCACCTTGTTTTAATTTGGCTTCCATCGCATCATTTGAATCAAATGTTTCATAGACAACTTGAATGCCTGTTTCCGCTTCAAATTCCTTAATTAATTCTGGATCGATATAGTTCCCCCAGTTAAATAGGAATAGTTGCTGTTGTTCTCCCGAAGTTTCTACTTCTTCTGTAGATTCTTTTGCTTGAAGCATGTTTTTTACTCCAAATAAAATGGCAACCATTGCAAGAATTGCAACAATTAAAGATACTAGTTTTTTCATTTATGACCCCTTCTCATTAAAAAAACTGCTTTTAATACAGTATGACACCTAGATTAAAAGCAGTTCTCATTCTTATTTAGATTTTACGTAGTTCTTACCGTTAGCGGCTGGTCCTTCCGATTTTCCAATGAATCCTACCAATACAATGATAGTAATCAAATATGGAGCAATCGTCAAGCCAATTGATGGGATATCCTTAATAACTGGAATATAATTTCCAATTACCCCTAAACTTTGAGCGAGTCCGAAGAGTAATGCTGATAGCATCACGCTCACTGAATTCCACTTACCAAAGATCATCGCAGCCATCGCAATGAACCCTTGACCAGCAATCGTTGTCGCTGAGAAGTTCAATGTAATCGATTGAGCAACGATGGCTCCTCCGATACCTGCCAAGAACCCTGAGATTAATACTCCTGCAAAACGCATATGGTAAACGTTAATTCCTAATGTATCTGCTGCTTGCGGATGTTCCCCTACAGAACGCAATCGTAATCCAAATTTTGTCTTATTTAAAACCGTCGCACAAATAAATGCTAAACCAATAGCTAAATAAGCAGGAACAAATGTATCTGTAAAGAAGATTTTACCGATAATTGGAATCGAACTGAGTACTGGAATCGTTGTTTTACCAAAGTAGTTTGAAATGATTTCCGTTTGTCCGATTTCGTTATACATCAAGCGACATAGGAACACGGTTAAGGCAGGTGCTAGTAAGTTTAACACTGTCCCTGAAATAATATGGTCTGCACGCAGATAAACTGTTGCGAACGCGTGAATCGCTGAATACAACATTCCAGCAACTGCCGCGACAATTAGAGCAACCCATGGCGTCCATGAACCAAATTGTGATGCAAACGCTAAGTTAAAGACAGCTGAGGCAAAGGCTCCAATCACCATTGTTCCTTCAAGACCGATATTTACAATCCCGCTTCGTTCTGAGAAGATACCCCCTAAAGCTGTTAAAATCAGCGGTGTTGAGTAGATGAGCATGTTCCCGACAACTACTTGTAAAAGTGTTACTAAATCCATTTCTCATTACCCCTTTCTCTTCCCAAATTGAGGGAATTTATCAACAATAACTTCCATTAAGTAGTTCGCACCCACAAAGAAGATGATAAATGCCACCACAATAGATACGACTTCTGTAGGAATCTTCGCAAGGAGCGGCATTGAAATCCCACCGATACGAAGAATGGCAAATACTAATGCAGAGAATAGAATACCGATTGGATTATTCAACCCAAGAAGCGATACCGCCATTCCGTCCCATCCAATACTTGGAAGACTTTCTGAAGCGAATGCGTTTTGGAAAGTTCCTAACCCTTCCATTACTCCACCAAGACCTGCTAAGGCACCAGAGATAACCATCGCAAGAATAATCGTCTTTTTCGCACTCATCCCTGCATATTCTGCAGCATGTTTATTTAATCCTACTGTTTTTAATTCGAAACCAGTTGTTGTTTTATTCATAATTAACCACACAATGAAGACAGCCAGAATCGCAATAAAGATACCTCCATGCAAGGTTGATTTTCCTGTCAATTGATACAAGAATTGCATTCTTAAGCTTGCTGCTTCTGGAACTGAAGCTGTGATTTCTGCTTTTTCTGTTAAAACTTCACGAATCACATAGTTTACGATATGAAGTGCTGTATAGTTCAACATAATCGTTACAATGACTTCACTCGCGTTAAAGTACGCTTTTAAGTAACCTGCAATTCCTGCCCAAATAGCACCGGCAAGCATCCCCATAAAAATACATAATGGTAAGAGGATTATTTTTGGTAAATCTG
>CALALK010000078.1 GCA_937923125.1 uncultured Carnobacterium sp. | reverse complement strand
AGACTATAGGCTCAATCCGGCGCCTCATTACAGCTATTATAAAAACGTCCGTAGTCTTTTCTCACACTTCAACTATACAAAGTCAAATCGCATTTATTTGTACAAAAGAAAAGAGACCTTCGGATTTTATAGTAACAACAATAGCGAGTGTAATTGATTCGAATTACTTACGCTAAGAATGTTAGTCCCTAGCGTCAGTTTGAGAATCGATAGGAAGTGAGATTCAAGGCTCACTCCGGTATAGCTATTGTAGTTACTATAAAAATATCCGAAGGATCTCTTTTCTATTATTTGTGCACTAATCGAGTTCGATTTGGCCTGTGTATAGTTTGTAGTAGATTCCACGTTTTTCCATAAGACTCTCATGGTCTCCACGCTCAATAATCTCACCGTGATCCATTACCATAATCACATCTGAATTACGAATCGTAGATAAACGGTGGGCAATTACAAATGAAGTACGACCTTCCATCAATTGGTCCATACCACGTGAAATCAACGCCTCTGTATGGCTATCAATCGAACTTGTTGCTTCATCTAGAATTAAGACTTTAGGGTTTGCAACGGCAGCACGCGCAATCGCGAGTAATTGACGTTGTCCTTGAGACAAGCCTTCGCCGTCTCCAGTAATTTCTGTTTGATACCCTTGTGGAAGACGTTTGATAAAGCTGTGGGCATTCGCAAGTTTCGCCGCTTTAATGACTTCATCATCCGTCGCATCCAAGTTCCCATAACGAATATTATCCGCAATCGTTCCAGTAAATAAATGCGTATCTTGCAACACGATAGAAATCGTCTTACGTAAGTCATCTTTCTTAATCTTCGTTACTGGAATCTCATCGAAAGTAATGACCCCAGAATCAATTTCGTAGAAACGGTTAATTAAGTTTGTAATGGTTGTTTTACCAGCACCAGTCGCCCCAACAAAGGCTACCTTCAATCCTGGTTCAGCCCATACATTGATATCTTTTAAAATACGCACGCCTGGCACATAGCCAAAGTCAACATTGTGTAGTTGGATGTTTCCGACAACTGGAATCCGTTTGTCACCATCCACCCAGTACCATTGTTTTGAATCGCGTTGGTCCAAAGTAACCGTTCCTTCGTCGACTTCAGGTTCTTCACGAAGAATCGCAAAGATACGTTCAGCCCCTGCCATCGCACTAAGAAGTACGTTCATTTGTTGAGACATTTGACCAAGTGGTTGCGCGAATGTTCTTGAGAATTGTAGGAATGAGGCAAGTCCCCCGATATCCATCCAATTAATAATCACTAAGTATCCACCAACCGCTGCCGTAATCGCATAGTTCACGTAACTGATATTTCCTAAAATTGGGAACATAATAGTCGAATAGAATTGTGCGTTATTTGCAGCTTCTTGAAGTTCAGTGTTGAGTTTATTGAATTCATCAAGCACTTTATGTTCGTGGTTAAATACTTTCACTACTTTTTGTCCTTCAATATGCTCTTCCACGAATCCATTCACTTGTCCAAGAATCGCTTGTTGCGCAGCAAATTGTTTTCCTGATTTTACCCCTAGTTTCTTCACGATTTGGAACATCAAGAATACCATTGCAATTAAAAGCACTGTTAAAATCGGTGAAAGAATAATCATCATCACAAATGTCAATACTAATTGAAGGATTGAGCTGATAATCATTAACATACTGTTGTTAAACGCATTTTGAATGTTTTCAAAGTCGTTTGTAAAACGAGACATTAAGTCTCCGTGCTTATTCGTATCAAAGAAACGAATTGGCAAGCTTTGAATATGGTTGAATAAATCTGCACGCATTTTTTCGATAGTATTTTGTCCAACTGTTACCATTAAACGTGCTGAGAAGTAGCTGGCTGTTGCTCCTAGTACATACACAATAGCGATAAAGCCGAGCATTTTTGCTAGTCCCGCTAAGTCCCCT
>CALALK010000077.1 GCA_937923125.1 uncultured Carnobacterium sp. | reverse complement strand
GAGTGTACACTCTATATACTAATTTATATATCCGAATGAAAGCTTGGTGTGACGCGGAAAACGGGCCTTAAAAATCCGAACAAAAAATTCAGTTTTTTAAAGTAATTTTCGTGCTTTTCTGTTACAATGAAAAAGAACTAAAACTAAGGAGGCCTCTTATGACAGCTCAAACCACTTCATTAGAAAAGATTATCGTGCTCGACTTTGGGAGTCAGTACAATCAGTTGATTACGCGCCGTATTCGTGAATTTGGTGTGTTCAGCGAGTTGCTACACAACGACATTACAGCTGAAGAAATTAAGGCACATGGCAACGTAAAAGGGATTATTTTCTCTGGGGGACCACATAGCGTTTATGCAGAGGATGCTTTTACCGTGGATCCTGCGATTTTTGAATTGGGAATTCCAGTGCTTGGGATTTGCTACGGGATGCAACTGACAACGCATCTGTTCGGTGGGAAGGTAGAATCGTCTACAACGCGTGAATATGGTTCTGCGAAAGTCGATGTCTTTAACACGACTTCAGGCATTTTCAAAGGGTTAGCCAAAGAGGAAGAGGTACTCATGAGCCACGGCGACCGTATTACTGCGATTCCGGAAGGGTTCAGCGTGACGGCTTCGAATGCGCACACGCCATTTGCGGCTTTTGAAAATCAAGAACGTCGCATTTACGGCGTACAGTTCCACCCAGAAGTGCGCCACAGTATTCACGGGAACGACATGCTTCGTAACTTCGTGTTCGATATTTGTGGAGCGACAGGCGACTGGTCGATGGACAGCTTTATTGAAATGGAAATTGCGAAAATTCGCGAAAAAGTGGGCCATAAGAAAGTCTTACTTGGGCTATCTGGTGGGGTAGACTCTAGTGTGGTTGGGGTTCTCTTGCAAAAAGCAATCGGTGACCAACTCATCTGTATTTTCGTAGACCACGGCTTGCTTCGTAAAGGGGAAGGCGACCAAGTGATGGAGAGCCTTTCTGGTAAATTTGGCCTCAATATTATCCGCGTGAACGCTCAGGAACGTTTCCTATCGAAACTAAAAGGCGTGAGCGACCCTGAACAAAAACGGAAGATTATCGGAAATGAGTTCGTGTACGTATTCGACGACGAAGCGGCAAAACTCACGGACGTGGATTTCCTTGCGCAAGGAACGCTCTACACAGACATCATCGAATCCGGAACGAAAACAGCGCAAACCATCAAGTCTCACCATAACGTAGGGGGACTTCCAGAGGACATGCAATTCGAACTCATCGAACCGCTGAACACACTCTTCAAAGATGAAGTGCGTGCTCTTGGGACAGCGCTTGGCATGCCAGACTCTATCGTATGGCGCCAACCATTCCCAGGACCAGGACTTGGAATCCGTGTGCTTGGAGAAGTGACGGAAGAAAAACTTGAAATCGTCCGCGAATCTGACGCCATCTTACGTGAAGAAATCGCCAAAAACGGCCTTGAACGCGACGTATGGCAATACTTCACGGTTCTTCCAGGAATCCGCAGCGTTGGGGTAATGGGAGACGGCAGAACGTACGACTACACGATTGGAATCCGTGCCGTAACGAGTATCGACGGCATGACGAGTGACTTCGCTCGCCTTCCATGGGAAGTGCTGCAAACCATCAGCGCCCGTATCGTGAATGAAGTAGCCCACGTCAACCGCGTCGTCTACGACATCACGAGCAAACCGCCGGC
>CALALK010000076.1 GCA_937923125.1 uncultured Carnobacterium sp. | reverse complement strand
AATTAATTCACTTGCCATTCAATCTTCCTTTCTTCTCCTATCGTTGCCAAACAATTTTTTCAAATTCATTTTTTAATTCTCGATCCATTTCATCCTTATAAACTGGATATAAAAATAATCGTATCTCTTTTTTATTCAATAATTTTAAAGATTTTAATAGTTCTATGACCTTTACTCTTACAATATGATCTGGAAAATGAAGTAACTGCCAAATATAATCATAATCCATCAGATGAAATTGAATCATTTTATTTAAGAGTACTTCATGCCACTTAGAAAGTGCAAAAAATTGAGGAGGTAAAACCAATGTCGAGTTGTCCTTCATATAATCATATACTTCTGGTCTTACAATTTCTTTAATGTACTCTATTGCCTCTTCGATAAAGGATTTTGAAGTAGACTTCTCAATTAATTCTAATGCTGTTAATGATAAAGGATCTTTTGCTAACAATTGACTGAATTTAGAAAATCCAAGTTTTACGTTCGTCTGATTCAAGAGAAATAAAATTAACGCATCATCTCTTTCTTGGGATTTTAAAGAAGCCTTGATTAACGCTTCGACTTTGGTTTGAATGGACCAAATAACCTTATCCACTAGCCCTTTCAAATAATGAAATTGATGATATTCTTCAGAGTCCACCTCTTCACACGTTGTAAGTTCTAACGTTAAGCATTCTTTCATCCTGTACAATAAAGCTACTTCCTCTATCGTTAACACTCGATTCTTTTTTGTTAAAAAGGATAAAGGATAAATAGAATCAATCATCCATCGAATAAATAATTCATCCGTAGTTCCATGTAACAGGCAAAGTTGATAATTACGCTCAACGTCAGGAGTCATTTCATGAGCCATAATGACACGAAGCAATTGTGGATGATACATACAACTTTTAGCGGCAATCGAACGCATAGTGACTTGTTTCATCATCACATTCAGTAAAAATACTGCATCTGCCTTGGTTCTTATTGGATAAAAGAATAAGTAATACAATCTTCCATATCCACTAAGAGAAGGTTCAAGTTTTTCTAAATAGTGTCTCCACTCATTCTCATGAATACAGTAGGACTTGGCAAACACAATATAAAAAGTATATGCGCTGTGCTTCTCAAAATATTGGATTTTTCTTTGGGTTAAATCATTATTGAAGAAGACCAATAGCATGAGAGTCATTCTGAACTCTTCTGTAATAGAAGTGATTTCCATCAAAACGGTTAATCGATCACAAAGAAATTCCTTCATTTCATCAGACAATTGATCTACGAAATGTCTCCAATACATTAGAAGTGGTTCTATCCAATACACCACAGGGATATCAAACTTTAATACCCCTTCGCAAACTTCAGTGTTAGGATTTAAGAGACGCGTCATTGCACTATAAAACTGAGGCAATCGGTCTTGACTCTTTACTCGTTTTCCAAGTGCAAAAGCGAAAAATTCTCCCTTACCATCAACGCTATCTTTCATAAACGAATATGGAATTCTAGGATACCTTTTTCTATTACGAAGAAACTCTTCATAGATGGACTGTTTACCCATTTCTATCCCCTCCTACGGTTAGAAACAAAAACACCCTTTACCTAAAACTATAATGCAACTGTATACACTTCTAATGCGACTTCTGGAGTTAAATCTCCATGCTCAGATAATTTCACTTTTTTATGGCGTGTTAATCCATCTACAAGTGCTTGAATTACCACTTCACCTAAACCAACATCGCTAAAGCGAATTGGAGCTCCTAATGATTTGAAGAATTCTTCAGTTTTAGAAATAGCCCCATCAACGATTTCTTTATCACTTCCTGATAAATTCCAAACACGTTTTCCATATTGCACTAATTTATCAAATTTTTGTTGTTTTCTTACTTTCATCATCGCTGGAAGAACAATCGATAATGTACGTCCATGGTCAATACCATGATTCAATGTAATTTCGTGTCCTAATGCATGTGAAGACCAATCCGTTGGTACTCCTAAGTTAATCGTACCATTTAACGCATTGGTAGCACACCACATAAATGTTCCACGGTCATTGTAATCAATATGGACTGTATCAATTACACGAGGTGAAATCTCTATTAATGTTTGTAAAATACTTTCTGCATAACGGTCTTGAAGTAAGGCCCCTACTGGATAAGTTAAATAGTTTTCCATTACGTGGATATAAGTATCTAGTAACCCATTCACTAATTGACGAACTGGTAATGTATATGTCAATTCAGGTTCTAATACTGAAAATACAGGAAATGTCTTTGATCCACGGAAGCTTACTTTTGCTTTT
>CALALK010000075.1 GCA_937923125.1 uncultured Carnobacterium sp. | reverse complement strand
CAATCCACTGGCCGGCCATCTTGGAGGATGTAATCTTCCCCAGTTTCATTTGCGCGGCATTGCTTAAGCGCACACCAAGTTCCATGGCTGCCTTTAGTTCAATCGCCTTGGTTCGACCGATGCCGTTAATCTGCATGAGTTCGTCCAGGCTCGCCATCTTCAGCGAATGCAAGTCCTCGAAGGTGTTTAAGACAACGACCGCCAGCTGCAGGACGTTTAAATCCTTGGAACCTGTTCGTAGTAATATCGCGAGTAATTCATGCGTTTCAAGCACTTTAGCGCCATACCGTTCGAGGCGTTCTCGTGGCATGGCGCTTAAAGGCACTTCTAATAATTTTGATTCAATCATTGTGACACTTCCTCTTTGTTTTCTCTACAAAGAGTTACGATGTCTATTCTTCTTTGGGCTTACGGTTCTTCCACCAATGTCGAACTTCGGCAATAAAATACAATGACCCCGTCACCCATAATTCGCTCTTGTCGTCTGTTGAGCTGGCGAAACGGTCGACGACATCTTCAAAGTTTTCTTCATAGGAAATCTTGCGAGAATCCAAGTACGCTTCGACATCACTTCTAGCAATCGACTGTCCCTTTGAAGGATGAAAACTCGTTAAAATGATGTTCACATCAGGAAGAGCTTCCTGCAATCTTAGAAGCATCTGTTGACTATCTTTTCGAGTGAGCGCGCTAAATAACAGCGTCTGTTTCTTGCCAACACGAGCCGTCATGTTTTGAACGAGTCGCTCGATGGCTGGTAAATTATGGGCTCCGTCAATGATCACAAGCGGTGTTTCTTGCAACACTTCCATGCGTCCTGGCCAGGAAACAACTCGTAGGGCCGCCTCAATGAATTCGGCCTGCACACTTCTACCAGTAGCTTCCATCCAAGAGCGAAATGCTCGAATCGCAACAGTCGCATTCTCCTTTTGGAAGGCTCCTTTAAGAGATAATTGTTCCAGCGGAATCGATAACTTTTCATCTCGATACTCATCTTCTACTAGTGAAAAATCTTCCCCAAATGCCTGAACAGTTGCACCTTGTTTACTAGCGGTACTACGTATCACATCCATACATTCACGCGTGACTGGTCCGACGACCACTTGTTGCCCAGCCTTAATAATCCCTGCTTTTTGCGCAGTAATTTCTTCCAACGTACTTCCAAGTAAGTCTTGATGGTCTAAGCCTATCGTCGTAATCACGCTCACGAGTGGATGCCCGACATTCGTATTATCGAGAAGACCTCCAATCCCGACTTCAATAATCGCAAGGTCGACGGCTTCCTGTTGAAAGACGACAAACATCATCGCCGTTAAAATCTCAAAATAGTTAAAGGCTCCCCACTCTTCCAATAAGCGGTTCTCCACCTCTCTTACGAGCGTTGCGGCTTGCCAGAACGGCTCTTCTTCAAGAGGCACTCCGTCTAGCTGAATCCGTTCCCTGATACTGTCCATATGTGGTGAAGTGAATGTCCCTACTCGCAATCCATGCGCCTTTGCAAAGGCCGTCACCATCGCTGCTGTGGACCCTTTTCCATTCGTCCCCGCAATATGAATACTCTTCAACCCTCGTTCCGGATTTCCAAGCGCCTCTAGGATAGCCTCCATGCGGTACAATCCATGTTTACGCGGAATACTCTCGCTCTTTTTTAACCACTCTTGAATCATTCACTCACCTCCTGTTTTCCTCATTTATCATAACAGAAAATTGCCCACCGTAACATACAAAAGAGAGCGCATGACACTTCATACGCTCTCCCCACCGTTAAAACGGATTAGATTTTCTTCAATGTTGCGATACGTTCTAACACTGCTTCACGTTGTGCTTGATAGTCCGCACCTTTTGCACGTTCAGCTTCAACAACCGCTGCAGGAGCTTTTGCCACAAATTTCTCGTTCGATAATTTCTTCTCGACACGATCCACTTCTTGTTGCAATTTCTCTGCTTCTTTTTCAAGACGAGCGATTTCGTCTTCGATGTTGATTAACCCTGCTAATGGTAAGTAAATTTCAGCACCTGTGATAACAGAAGTTACCGCATCAGATGGTGCTTCAACGTCTTCACCATACACGAATTCTTCTGGATTTGAGAAGCGTGCAATGTAAGATTCGTTTTCTTTCAAGATTGCGTAGTGCGCTGCGTCGCTCACTTTCGCAATGATGTTAATTGGTTTTGATAATGGTGTGTTCATTTCGTTACGAACTGTACGTACTGAACGGATGAAGTCCATTAAGAATTCCATTTCTTCGGCTGCTTTTTCGTCCATTTGTTCTGGGTGAACTGTTGGATAAGTTGCGACCACTAATGATTCCCCAACGTGAGGAACAGATTGCCAGATTTCTTCTGTTACGAAAGGCATGATTGGGTGTAATAGACGTAATGTGTTGTCTAATACATATACAAGAATGCTACGTGTTGTTAATTTCGCAGCTTCGTCGTCCCCTGCTAATGTTTCTTTCGACATTTCGATATACCAGTCACAGAAATCATCCCAGATGAAGCGATATAAGAGACGTCCTGCTTCACCGAATTCGAATTTCTCGAAGAGTTCTGTCACTTTGCCAATCGTTTGATTCAAGCGCGTTAAAATCCATTTATCCGCAAGAGTCTTCTCACCAGTGATATCCACTTGGTCCGCTGTTAAGTCGCCCACGTTCATTAATGCGTAACGGCTTGCGTTCCAAATCTTGTTGATGAAGTTCCATGCAGCATCCATCTTGTCTGTTGAGTAACGAACGTCTTGCCCTGGAGCAGAACCGTTTGCTAAGAACCAACGAAGCGCATCGGCACCATATTGCTCGATAACCTCCATTGGATCAACCCCGTTTCCAAGAGACTTACTCATCTTACGTCCTTGGCTATCACGAATTAATCCGTGGATCAAAACGTTCTTGAATGGACGTTTGCCTGTAAATTCTAACCCTTGGAACATCATACGGCTTACCCAGAAAGTAAGGATGTCGTACCCTGTTACAAGTGTGTTTGTTGGATAGTAACGTTTGTAGTCGGCTGCATCTTCGTCCGGCCAACCCATTGTTGAAAATGGCCATAACGCAGATGAGAACCAAGTATCTAATACGTCTGGATCTTGTGTCCAGTTTTCGCTGTCGCTTGGAGCTTCCATGCCTACATAGACTTCGCCTGTTTCTTTATGATACCAAGCTGGAATTTGATGTCCCCACCATAATTGACGTGAAATTACCCAGTCGTGAATGTTTTCCATCCAACGTAAGTACGCATCATTGAAACGTGGTGGATAGAAGTTTACAGTGTTGTCGCCTTCTTCACGTTGCGCATTGATGGCTTGCTCTGCCAAAGGTCCCATTTTTACGAACCATTGTTTTGAAAGACGTGGTTCAACAACGACATCTGTACGTTCTGAGTGACCAACGCTGTGTAAATGTTTTTCGATTTTCACAAGAAGGCCAGCTTCTTCTAAATCTTTCACGATAGCTTTACGCGCCGCAAAACGGTCCATGCCTTCGTATTTACCGGCTAACTCATTCATTGTCGCATCATCGTTCATCACGTTAATACGAGGTAAGTTATGACGGTTCCCTACTTCAAAGTCGTTCGGGTCATGCGCTGGAGTGATTTTTACAACCCCTGTTCCGAAATCTTGCTCTACGTATTCGTCAGCGATGATTGGAATTTCACGGTTCACTAACGGCAAGATAACTGTTTTCCCGATAAGC
>CALALK010000074.1 GCA_937923125.1 uncultured Carnobacterium sp. | reverse complement strand
GCACAACGGATGGAGGTTATCAAGCGCCGCCTCGCCTTTGGCGACAATCCTGACGGCTTTGTAGCGTCTTATGTGGAATCGGAACGAGCATTACACGAACGCTTATTACAAGCTCGTGAATTATTGCCAAGCATCATTCCCACCGATGAGGTATTGTTGAAAATTGCAAGCATTAGTATTGGTGTTGGCGTTGATGGTCATCGTCCAGATATTACGATGATGCACACCGCTCGTGCACACGCAGCCTTTCACGGTTGCCATCAAATCACAGAGAGCGACCTTAAGATAGCAGCACGATTAGCATTGAAGCACCGTTTACGTCGTTTGCCATTTGAGGAGCAAGGTCACGATGAAGACCGCATTGATACAGTGGTAACGGCTGTGCTTGAGGGCTAGCTATGGAAACATCTGTACAAGAGGCCCTCAAAATAGGCCTTGTAAACAATCAGATTCATACTCTCGTTATTTCTGGTGGTACTGGTGGAGTTGGAGGAATGGCAATTCCAATCGCAAAAGCAAAAGGGCTCACTGTTATTACAAATGGGGATGCATCGAATAAAGAACGCGTTCTATCCATTGGAGCAGACCGATTCATCGATTACAAAACAGAAGATTATACACAAACCGTTAGTGATGTCGATTACGTCTTAGATACTCTTGGCGGCGCAGAAACAGAAAAACAAATGTCGATTATGAAAAAAGGTGGGCATTTAGTATCTTTAAGAGCGATGCCAAATGGAGCTTTTGCTAAAGAAATGAATTTACCAAAATGGAAACAATTCTTATTCGGATTGGCAGGTCGAAAATTTGATAAAATGGCTCAAAAATACGGCGTTCATTATCATTTCATTTTCGTTCGTAGTAATGGAGCGCAATTGCAAGAAGTCGCAGATATCTTTACAAAACTAGAAATTAAACCATCGATTGATACCGTATTTACATTCGACGAAGTCAATGCAGCACTAGATAAAGTGGCAAATGGTCGTTCACGCGGTAAAACGGTATTAAAATTTTAAAAGGGGAACATAAAATGTCTTATATTACAACAGCAAATCAGTATATTACGGTAGGGGGCAATCAAATTGCGTACCGTGAATTGAGTAAAGGAAAGTCAGAAATGCCATTAGTGATGCTTGTTCACTTAGCTGCCGTACTCGATAATTGGGATCCAAAATTATTAGATCTTATTGCACAAGAGCACCATGTGATTGTCATGGATTTACCCGGTGTGGGAGCGAGCCAAGGGAAAGTAGCGGATACGATTCCGGGGATGGCTGCTCAAACGGTTGAAATTATTAAAGCATTAGGTTACGACAAAATTAATCTATTAGGATTATCTATGGGCGGAATGATTGCACAAGAGATTGTTCGTTTAGAGGGAAATCTTGTAAATCGACTCATTCTTGCAGGAACAGGGCCTCGTGGTGGCGTAGAAATGGATAAAGTGACTGGGAAAACATTTAGATTTATGTTCAAAGGTGCGTTACACCGTGTTGACCCAAAACGTTATATTTTCTATAATCATGATGAACAAGGCGGGATAGAAGCTGCGAAGGTTCTTGGCCGTATGGGAATGCGTAAAAAAGAGGATTCTGATAAGGAAATGAATATCCCAGGGTTCCTTACACAATTAAAAGCGATTAAACGTTGGGGGAAAGATGCACAAGATTCTCTTGAATTTATTACACAACCTACATTAATTGTTAATGGGGATAATGACTTACAAGTACCAACTGCAAATTCTTATGAAATGCACGAGAAAATTGCAGGAAGCAAATTGATTATTTATCCAAATGCAGGTCACGGATCTATTTTCCAATATGCTGAAGAATTCTCTAAAGAGTTATTAGCATTTTTAGCAGAGTAAACTATATAAAACAATAAACTCGAAGCGGATTTCCGTTTCGAGTTTTTTCTATTATTTTAGAAGATTTTGAACCAAGTAGTGAAATTATTTTTTAATAATGTGAAATAAATATTAAAACCCTATTTCAATGATAGCGCTTTTATGATAAACTAATGTCAGAAGGAAGTGGGATGATGATAGATTTAATTAAGTTAGATACTGAAAAAAATAATCACCGAACCATAGATATCGATGCTGTATCAACGGAAGAAATCCTACGAAAAATTAATAATGAAGATAAGACGGTTGCTTCAATCGTTGAAGAGAGTATAGGGGATATCTCTTTCCTAGTTGATCAGATTGTAGATCGAATGAAAGTCGGTGGACGTCTGTTTTATATTGGTGCAGGAACGTCGGGAAGACTAGGAGTACTGGATGCGGCGGAATGTCCACCAACATACGGAGTCGATAAAGGACTAGTTGTTGGAATTATGGCTGGTGGAGATAACGCTATGTTTACAGCACAGGAAGGTGCAGAAGACTCGCTTGAACTTGCTGCAAAAGACTTAGCCTATTATAACCTTTCCGAAAAAGATAGTGTCATCGGTTTAGCGGCTAGTGGTAGAACTCCATATGTACTTGGCGGTTTACGCTATGCAAGTCAAGTTGGTGCGTTGACTGGAACCATTTCTTGTGTGAAGAATGCAGAAATTTC
>CALALK010000073.1 GCA_937923125.1 uncultured Carnobacterium sp. | reverse complement strand
TCCCCGATATATTGCATCGGCTATTTTCAGATTTACTTCTCCTCAAATGTGGAATTTTAAGATTGAGGAATTAGCTAAAAAATATAATGGACATACTTCTTCTGATTTTGCATGCACAGTATATGATTCTTACTATCCAAAAGGAATTAAAAAAGAATGGTTATATGATACTATCGATATGTCCTATGAAAATACGGTTGTAAAAGTGCCAAGAAAATATCACGAAATTCTTGTATATGAATTTGGAGAAGATTATATGACACCCCCTCCAGTAGAACAGCAAGTACCTGGAGAAGCTAAAAACTATTGGATTAGTGAATAACAAACAGAAGAATAATCCGAATATATCGGAAATACAAAATACTGTTCAGCTTGCAACAGTTGAAAGATGCTCCCAATTTGTTTGGGAGCATTTTTTATAAGGAAAAACTTAATATTTTTTCTTTGTTATTTGTTCACATTTATGAAAAATAGTGTATAATTTGAACAGAGGAGGTTTTATATGTTAAGTAGACATCAATTTCAATTGTTATTAAATTTAAAAAACAAAACTGAAAAGACAAACCAAAGATTACTAGCAGAAGAACTTGCACTTTCTCTGGGGACTGTTAATAAACTGATTCAAGAAGCTGAACAACAGAAATGGATTACTTCTGAATATGAAGTGACAGAAAAAGGTCTTAAAGCGCTTGAACCACATCGTGTAGAGAATGCGATTATTATGGCAGCGGGAATGAGTACACGTTTTGCACCATTATCGTATGAAACACCAAAAGGGCTTTTAGTTGTAAAAGGGGAACGTCTGATTGAACGTGAAATCAAGCAACTAAGAGAAGCGGGAATTCAAAAAATCACTGTGGTTGTCGGATATATGAAAGAAAAAATGTTTTATTTGGCCGACAAGTTCGGTGTAGAGATTGTTGTGAACGAAGATTACTATCGCTACAACAATTGTTCTTCCTTAATGCTTGTTAGAAAACAACTAGGAAATACGTATATTTGTTCATCCGATAATTACTTTGTAGATAATCCGTTTGAAGAGTATGTTTACCGCGGATACTATTCTACAGTGTTTGCAGAAGGGGAAACTGACGAATATTGTGTAACGGAAACAACAGATGGAATCATCAAACAAGTAACTGTTGGTGGAGAAAATAAATGGTACATGTTGGGGCATGTTTATTTTGACCGTGCATTCAGCGAACAATTCGTATCTATTTTAGAAGATGAATTTAAACACGAATCTTATAAATTACAGTTGTGGGAAGACTATTATGCTCGCCACGTAGATACATTATTGCTTGAGGCTAAACATTACTCTGATGAAGTTATTAAAGAGTTTGATTCACTAGATGAATTACGTGCCTTTGATGAACACTATTTAATGCATACCAATTCGAAAATCTTATTGAATATTTGCAATACTTTAAATGTGACTCCAGCAGAAATTACTAACATTAAGCCAATTAAGGATGGATTAACCAATACTTCTTTCTGTTTCGATTGTAAAGGGGAAGCGTATGTTTATCGTCATCCAGGTAAAGGGACTCAAGAGTATATTAACCGACTTAGCGAAGCAGCTTCGATGAAGATTGCGGCTGAATTAGGGATTGATAAAACTTTTGTGGTGATGAATGAAGAAGAAGGATGGAAGATTTCTAAGTTTATCAAGAATGCTCGTTTGTTAGATTATGATGACAAAGAGGATATCGATAAAGCTGTGGCCTTGATGACAAAATTACATCGTTCTGGTAAGACGACAGAGTATGCGATTGAATTTGAAAAAGGATTAGTAGATTTCAAAGAAAAATTAATCAAGAGAAATCGTTTTGAATTCGACGATAAAGAAGAATTAGAAGCGATGGTCGGCAAAATAGTCGGCTATCTTGAACAAGATCAGGTAGAACATACCATTTGTCATGGTGACTGTTATAGTCCTAACTTCTTAGTGGATGAAGAAGGGAATATGAGTCTAATTGACTGGGAATATTCTGGTATGGGAGATCCAACAAGTGATATCGGAACATTTGTGGCTTGCTCAGACTATACATTAGAACAAGCAAAAGAATTTATTCAAATCTATTTAAAACAAAATTCTGGCGTTGCAAGTGAACGTCATTTCTTAGGAATAATTGGTCTTGTATCTTATTATTGGTTCTTATGGGCCTTATTCCAAGAAAGCAATGGAAAACCAGTAGGAGAATTCTTGTATAAGTGGTATCGTTATACGAAACAATATTGTGCAGAAGCTCTTCGACTTTATGAGGAGGAACAGTAAGTGAAAGAAGAAATTTCAATTGAGCAATTAATTGCAGATGAAACCGAAAACCGATTAAATATGATGGAAAAAGAAGATTATCCTTTTCCGGAAAGATTTTCAAAAGCGGACTACACATGGGTAGTCATTGGCGTTGGAGTGAATTTACTCCTCGTAATTTTAGCGATGAGTGGGGTGATTCAATAATGAGCGCAACAATGAATGATTATATTCAAC
>CALALK010000072.1 GCA_937923125.1 uncultured Carnobacterium sp. | reverse complement strand
ATTAAATCTTTTATTTATCGTTCTATGTATACCTATTATAACCATTGGTCCTGCATTAGCTGCATTAATCCATACGACGCTTAACCTTTCTGAGGATGAAAATCGTACACTCGTTAAGCCGTTTTGGAACGAGTTTAAACGTGATATTACTAAAAAGATGCTCTTATGGATCGTGTATTTAGTTCTAATTGCTGCTATGGTTTATATGGCTCAATTTTACTGGAACTTTGCTAATAATAATGCTGATTTATTTAGAATCATTGGTTTTATGTTATTTATGTTATCAGCGTTAATTTTAATCGTAACTATTATAGCTTCAATTATTGGTCTTGCTATGACGACTCAGTATTTTAGCTCAATTAAACGATTAGTAAAAAACAGTTACTTATTAATCGTCGTAATGCCAGTTCAAGCATTCGTTATGGCAGTTGTTTTAGTAACTGCCAGCTTATTCTTCATCTATCAAACGGTTCCTGTATTATCATTTTTCTTAGTGATTGGCTTCGCAGCTGTTGCATATAGTTTTGCACCGTTAATTCGTGAAATTTTCACAAAGGTAAAATAGATAGAATTATAAATGAAAACGACCTACAGAAACTCTCTGTAAGTCGTTTTTTTGTTATTTAATAGATACATTAACCACGTGCTAAACGTGTACGAATCTTAGTAGACACAAACTCAATGAATAATACTAAAATGATTAATCCACATAAAATTGCCCCTACTTCATTCCATTTATAAGCACTCATAGCAAACATTAATGGTGAACCAATACCGCCGGCACCTACCATCCCTAGTACAGTTGCATCCCTTAAGTTCATATCAAAACGATAAATCACTGTAGAGATAAATGACGGAATTAACTGTGGTAAAATCCCGAAACGGATTTTTTGATATAAGTTACATCCACTGGCGTCTAAAGATTCTAAAATCTTGTAATCTAAGTCTTCAATCGCTTCAATATAAAGCTTAGAAATCATCCCAATAGATGCTACAGACATTGTTAATAGCCCTGTGAACGCACCTGGTCCAGTTACACGGATAAACATCAATCCATAGATTAATGTAGGAACCGTACGAATGGCCATAATTAATGTACGAAATACTAATGCTACAGGTTTTGGAACGATATTTGTTGCTGATAAAAACGCAAATGGAATTGCTAAAATTGAGCCAACTAATGTTCCTAGAAACGCAATACAGATCGTTTCTAATAAAAGATAAGCTACCCCTTTATTTGTTCTATCAAATAGAAGAGTTGTATCCGGTGAAAAAATACCTTTAATGATATTCTTTGAAATCTCTGCCCCATTTTCAGGTATTTTACTTAATTCAATCGTTGTTCCAGACCAAGCAACAAGAGTTACTAGAATTAAAACAACAATTAATTTTACAATCCATGTACGAGGGGCTTTTTGATATTGATTTAATACTGCTTCATTCATCATTGTCCCCTCCTACGCTAATTTAGTACGTAAATAATAACTAATACTTTCGATAATGACTACAGTGAAGAACAGAATCACTAAAATCATACCGACATTGCTATATTCACGCCAACCTAAGTTTTCGTTTAAGATAATCCCGATACCACCGGCACCTACATAACCTAGGATTGAAGCATAACGAACGTTCCCTTCAAAACAGTATAAAGAAGATGCGATGTATCCTGGTAAAATTTGAGGAATAATAGCACTTGAGAAGGCTTTACCTTTTGTAGCTCCTAATGCTTCTGCAGCCTCAAAAGCCCCCATATCTACTGTTTCAATTTGTTCATAGAGTTGTTTACCGCAATACGCAAATGTATATGTTGCAATCGCAAAAGTACCAGCGATTGTACCTAACCCGAAGATATACGTCGCAATTAGAGCTGTTACTAACGTTGGTAATGTACGTACAATACTTAGAAATAAACGACTTAAACTAATAACAAATTTATTTTTTACAATATTACTTGAAGCAATGATGGCAAAAGGAATGACTAAGATCGAGCCCAATAACGAACCTAATAATGACATTTTAATGGTATCAATTAATGGGGTCCAGATTGAATTTGAATATTCCCAATTTGGTGGGAACATTTTTCCGATAATAACGAAGAATTGGCCGCCACGTTGCACAATGGTCTTAACGTTAAAACCAGTTACTTTACCAGCATAATACATAGCAATAAGTAGTAAAATTGTAATGATAATTGCTTTCGAGCGTGGTTCTTTTACGGTAGTTCCGTTTTCTAACGTGTATTCCTTTGGTGCGAAGAGTTTACTTAGTTTCATTCAACCCCTCCACCTTTCCTTTATAGATTAAATCTAAGACTTCAGGTGTTACTTCGTTACTTGGACCATCATACACAATTTCACCGTCTCTAATTCCTAAAATACGATCTGCGTATTCTAACGCTAATTCAACGTGGTGAATATTTAAAAGGATAGAAATGTTCATCTCTTTGTTGATTCGTTTAAAGTCTTCCATAACGCGTTTAGCTGTTACAGGATCTAGTGCTGCCACTGGTTCGTCAGCAAGAATAATTTCTGGATTTTGAGCTAATGTACGAGCTAAAGCGACACGTTGTTGTTGACCACCTGATAACTGATCTGCACGGATAAAGGCTTTATCAACGATTCCTACTTTATCCAACGCTTCTAGTGCATGAAGTTTTTCTTTTTTCGTATAAATTCCAAAAAGTGAACGGAAGAAAGGAATATCAGGAACGATAGATGTTAATACATTTTTAATAACAGTCGTTCTAGTAACGAGGTTGAATGATTGGAAAATCATCCCTACTTTGTTACGACGGAATTTACGTAGTGATTTCCCTTTTAATGAACTAACATCAATACCATCAACTGTCAGTTTCCCTTCACTAATGTCAAGCATGCGGTTAATTGTACGAATTAATGTTGATTTACCAGCGCCTGACAAGCCTATGATAGAAACGAATTCTCCTTGTTCAATTTCTAAATTAATATTTTGAAGACCTTTAACTCCATTAGGATAAGTCTTTGATACATTCTCGAATTTAATCATAATTATTGCCTCTTTCTCAAAAAAGGGTCAGGAGAAATATCCTAACCCTCATTTGATATTCATTACGTGTTTATTAGTTACCTGATTTTAGTTTCTTTAATAGTTTTTGTGCTTCGCGTTCTTTATCATAATCGCTAGCATTAGCTTTCTTGTAGCCTTTATGAGAGTAGATTTTAATGACTGCTTTTCCTTCTTCTGTTTGAGCAATATTAATCATTGCATTTGCAAAAGCTTCTTTAAAAGCATCGTCAACAATCGGAGAAGATTTACTTACTGAAATTGTATCATTGTAAATATCTGGAGTTACACCGATAACGTTTGTTTCTTTAAAGATATCTTCTGAACGACCATAATCGCTAGTCCATTTTTTAGCGTAGTCATTACGAACATCCGCATAACCAACCATGATATCGATTTGTCCTGAAGCTAAACGAGCTGCAGAACTTGCGTATGAGTCAGATTGTACAACGTTTTGTAAGTCTGAGATCCCTTTACCATATTTATCTTGTAACCATAATGTTGGATAGATATAACCTGAAGAAGAAGAAGTTCCTAAAACTCCCCATTTAGCTGAATTTAAGTCATCCCAAGTTAATTCTTGGCCGCTATTAATTTTTGCTGCTAATTCTTTCCCTTTTTCAGTTGGTCCTGCAATTACTAAGCCTTTGTATGAAGTTGCTTGATCAGTACCACGAGGTGTTTCTTTTCCATCGTTCCAATCTTTAGGATTAGTAGAATCTTTTAATAAATTATCACGAGTAGCTGTTAATAATACGTCAACTTCTTTGTCATATAAAACATAAGTACCACCAGGTAAGAAACCTACATCCGCACTACCAGATGCTAATGCTTCCCCTACTGCGTCAAAACTTGTACCAACTGAAATCTCAACGTTCTTAACATCGTAACCTTCTTTAGCTAATTCTTTTTTCAATAATTCTTTTAATGGTTCTGTTGTAGTAACAATTGTTTCAGGGTCACGAGAAGGAACAAAAGCAACTTTTAAAGTTTCGATTGTTTTTGAACCACTTTGACTTTGAGATGATTCAGAACCTGAATTACTTGAGCACCCCGCTAAAAGCGCTAATGATGATAAACCAATTGCTAATTTAGACCAAAAAGACTTTTTCATAAAAAAATATCCTCCTAAGATACGGTTATATAGTTTGAAATTAAGATTTTCTTAACCCCTTTAATAATCTTACAAGACATACACGAAAATTACAACCCATAACAATGTAAATATGAGTATTTTCATAAAATTTACATATTTCAAACATTAGAAATTAATTGTAAGCGTATGAAACACGAACTTTTAATCATGGTCGTTCAGTGATTAAGGTAAAAAAGAAACCTCCCTAGTAAAGGAAGGTTTCAATCTAAATATTTGGGAAATGAGATCTTAAGAATTGGTTTGCAAACTTAATGTCTTCTAACCAGTTTTCTTGACCTACATACCAGAATTCACCAGTGAAACGATTTACCCCGATGGATAAGAATGTATCCACCATACGTTTGAAATCGATTTGGCCAGTACCAAATGGAATTTCACGGTAATGTCCAGGAATTGTTTCTTTTAAGTGAGCTGCAACAATATGCCCTCTTCCTAATTCGATATCTTCATAGACATTTTTTGCACCAGGTTCTAATGAAGCGTTCATTAAGTTACCTGAGTCTGGATATACTTGTAAGTATGGAGAGTTTACTAATTCAACAAAACGCATAGATTTTTCTACAGTGTTCATAAATGGAGTTTCCATTGTTTCGAATCCAAGAAGAATTCCTTTTTGTGACGCCATCTCTGTAGCTTTTTTAAGGTTTTGGATGAAGTAATCAAGTGTTACTGCATCTCCTTCTTCGTAGTAAACATCGTATCCAGCTAATTGGATAACACGAACACCTAAATCATCTGCTAATTGAATCGCTTTTTCCATGATTTCTAGACTACGTGCACGAGTAGCTTCATCGTGTGATCCAAATGGATATTTACGGTGGCCACTTAAGCACATTGAACGAATTGGAACACCTGTTTTAAACATATCGTTTAGTAGTTGTTGGCGTTCTTCTTTTGTCCATTCTAGACGACTTAATTTTTCATCAGTTTCATCGATACTGATTTCTAAAAAGTCAAATCCAGTTGCTTTAACTGTTTCTAACTTTTCTCTAAAACTAAGTGTGTTTGGCATTGATTTTTCATACAAACCAAGTTCATAAAACTTTTTATTGTCCATAGTAAGCATTCGCTCCATGTTTTCTTAAATAGTGTTTATCTAAAATTGTTTGTGACATTGGCTTCATACCAGGATTTAAAGCTAGATTGTGCCATGCCATGTTTGCAACGTATTCTAATACAGTAATGTTGTGTACTGCATCCATTGCATCTTTACCCCATGCAAATGGTCCATGGTTAAATACTAAAACTCCAGGAATCGCGTTTGGATCTTTATCTTGGAAAGTCTCAACGATTACTTTACCAGTTTCTAACTCATAAGCACCTTTGATTTCTGCTTCTGTCATTTCACGTGTGCAAGGAATTGTTCCGTAGAAGTAATCTCCTTGTGTTGTACCGAATGCAGGAATTTCTTGGCCTTGTTGAGCCATTGTAGTTGCCCATAGAGAGTGAGTATGCACTACCCCATTTACATCTTTGAAATTACGATAAATTTCTAAGTGAGTATCTAAGTCTGAAGAAGGTTTTAGAGCTCCTTCTACTTTATTTCCGTCGATATCCACAATCACGATATCATCAGCAGTTAGTTTATCATAGTCAACACCTGAAGGTTTGATTGCAATAACCCCTGCTTCACGGTCGTACTCTGAAACGTTACCCCATGTAAAAATAACTAATCCATGTTTTGGTAACTCTAAGTTTGCTTTAAATACACGTTCTTTTAATTGTTCGTATGCCATTGTAGAACCCCTTCTTATAGTCCTAAAGCTTCAGAAATTTTTTCAGTCATTTCTTTTTCAGATAATAAGTTTTGTAAACCTACAATTTTAGTGTTTGGTAAATCTAAACCATCGAATACTTCTAATAAAGCTGATGAAATAACTACTAAATCATAGTTTTTAGCTGAAGATTTTGCTTCAGAAACTGCACAGTGGTGAACTTCCAAAGGAATATTCAATTTTCTGAACACGTTAGTTAATTTCATTTTGATAATTTGGCTTGAGCCCATTCCACTTCCGCATGCTGCTAATACTTTCATATTTTACATCTCCTTATATTGTTAGAGTATCGGATAGAACACTACCCGATACCCTAATTTTACTATATTCTTTTTCTTTTTAAAATTAGTTTTGCTTAGACTCTAAGTATGTTTCATAGTCTTCAGCAATAGTGAAGTAATGTTCTTTGTTTTTGCTGTATTGTAATTGAGGGATTACTAATAAGATTAATAATACGATACCTAAACCAATGTATTGGAAGTTTTGCATTAAGAATCCGAATCCAACCCAAATTGTATCCCAGTCAAAGTTACCATGCCATCCACCGTATGCAGCTAAACCAAATGCACCTGCGGCAATTGCTCCACCTAATACTTGGATCACACCTGATAAGAATGTCAAGATTGAAGCAGCACGTAAACCACCTTTATGGTTAGCGTATACTGCGAATGTAGCGTTGTCGAAGAATACTGGTACGAATCCAGTGATGATTAATACTGGAGATTTGAATACGATTAATCCTAAGATTGCTACGATTTGTCCTAATACCCCGAATAAGAAACCAACTGTTACAGCGTTTGGAGAACCGAATCCGTAAACTGCAGCACAGTCAACCGCTGGCATAGAACCTGGTAATAATTTGTTAGAGATACCTTGGAACGCTTCTGATAACTCAGCAACGAATAAACGAACCCCTAATTGTAAGATTTGAACATAAACAGTGAATGTTAATGCTGTTTGTAAAATGTAGAAGAAGAAGTCGTCAGTTGCTTTTAATGTAGTCATTTTGAATTTAGAAGCAGCAACTGTTAATTCTTGTCCATTTACGCCTACTAAGTAGTCTTTACCTAATACTAATAAGATTGCACCGAAGAACACGATCATTAAGATTGATGTTGCAACGATTGATTCTTTAAAGATTGATAAGAAACCTGGTAATTCAAGATCTTCAATCTTCTTGTCGTTTTTACCTGAGAATTTAGGAGCTAATTTATCAACTAACCAAACCCCAAACATTTGTTGGTGACCAATTGCAAATCCGCCACCTTCTGTTAATTCTTGTGTAGCTTCTACTGTTAAGTTTGCCGCTACTGCCCAATATACACCTAATACAATACCTAATAAAATTACAAATTGTAATTGGTTAACGTTATCTCCTAAAGCTAAAGCCATTAACCAAGTTGCTGTAGCAGATTGTTGCACCATGATGTGACCAGTGATGAATACTGTACGAACTTTAGTTAATTTACGGAAGATAACTAATACTAAGTTAGTTAAGAACGCAACTAATAATACTTGTACTGTTAAACCTGTTGCATGACCAGCTGTTTTTAATGCAGTTTCTGCAGCAGCTTGACCAAAGTATGGGTCAATTACGGCAGCTTGTAATCCGAAACGATCTCCTAATGCTGCTAATACTGGACGGAAGTTTGAAACTAATCCACCAGCAGCTACGTTTAAGATCATGTAACCTACAACTGCTTTAATAAAACCTGCTAATGCATCGTACCATTTACGACCTAATAGTAAGTAACCAACTAAAACGATTAAACCAACAAAGTATTGTGGTTTAGTAAAAATGTTAGCATAGAAGAATTGCCAAAAACTGAATAAAAAGTCCATAATTATTCACCTATTCCTTTTAAAATTTTTTCTAAGTCCTCTTTTGAGCGCGCTTCAACAAACGCATTGATAATTGATTCATCATCTAATAATGTCACTAACTCTGATAAGTTATTTAAGTGTTTTTCATTATCAGTTGATGCTAATACGAAGAATAAATGTGGTTTGTAGTCAGCACCCGGTCCAAAGTCCACAGCTTCTTCAATGTTCATAAATGCTACAGCAGTATCATTTACCCCTTTTCCTTCTTGAGCGTGAGGGATACAGATTTCTGGAGCAATTACGATGTAAGGTCCAAATTCATGAACATTACTAATAATGTAACCTGGATATTCAGGTTCAATGACCTTTTGTTCTACTAAAGGTTGGCAAGCTGCTTTAATCGCATCTTCCCAAGACAATGTACCTTTTTGGAACGAAAAGCGTCCATTTTCGATAATTTCTTTTAACATATGTTCCTCCTTGTGTTATTAAGAAATCGTATTCATTATTACACTTTGGTAAAGCCTAGAGTGGGTTAAGCTCTAGGCTCTCCAATTTATTTAATGACAATATTATAAGAATGATGGGAATGGTACGTCATTCTCAACTGAGAATACATCGTCAAATCCACGGTAGAAGTTGAATTCTAATTTATCTTTGTCAGTTGGGTAAGTATATTTACCACCAACTTGCCAAATGAATGGTTTGAATTTGTATTCTAGGCGATCTTTCTTGAATTTCCAGATTTCTGTAATTTCTTTAGGATCTGCTTGGAAGTTAGCCCAAATGTCATAGTGAACTGGGATAACTACTTTAGCGTTTAATGATTCAGCCATACGTAACATATCAACTGAAGTCACTTTGTCAGTGATACCACGAGGGTTTTCACCGTAAGCACCTAAGCACACATCGATTTCATGTTCGTTACCATGTTTAGCAAACATGTTTGAGTAGTGAGAATCTCCTGCGTGATATAAGTTACCACCACTTGTTTTGAATAAGTAGTTAACAGCGATTTCGTCCATGTCTTGAGGCATTTTACCTTTAAGAACTTCACCGTCTTTAGCAGTTACTAAAGCTGTACGGTCAAATGCTTCTAAAGCAACGATTTCGATGTCTTTGATTTTAACTGAGTCTCCTGGGTGTACAACGATTGTACGTTCAGCAGGAACTCCCCAACCTAACCAAGTGTTTACTACTTCTTGTGGTCCAACGAATTTTGCTTCTGGACAGTTGTTAGCAACTGCAGCAGCTGTGTTAATGTCTAAGTGGTCTGAGTGAATGTGTGTTACTACTAAAGCATCAACATTTTTCACTTCAAATGGATCGATTACGAATGGTTGTGTACGTAAGTTTGGTTGTAAGTTTTGGCAACCACTCATACGTTGCATTTGGTGACCAGTTTTCATTTTTCCGTTGCCGTGGCTACGTTTACCAGTTCCACACCATAAGTCGCATAAGATGTTTGTATTTTTTTCTGATTTTAACCAGATACCAGTACATCCTAACCACCACATAGCGAATGTTCCAGGTTTAACTTCTTCGCGTTCGATTTCTTCATTTAACCAAGTTCCCCACTCTGGGAAAGTTGATAAAATCCAAGATTCTTTTGTTACATCTTTGATATTTGCCATTGTTTTTCCTCCTTGGGATTAACCCCAGATACGTTTGATTTCTTCTTTAAATTCACGAGCAGATTGTGCTGGATTTTCAGTAGCGTAAATTCCGCGTCCTGCGATGAATGTGTAAATTGGAATTCCTTCAAACACTTTTAATGTGTCTTTTGTTAATCCGCCTGTAGCTGAAACTTTGAATCCCATGTCGATTAAACGACGGATTTTGTTTAAATCAGATTCAGTCCAAGTAGCTCCTGCAAATAGAGCGTCACGGCTTTGGTGGAAGATTGCTTGATCGATACCAGCATCTCTCCATTGTTGTGCTTGTTCAAATGTCCAATCACCATACAATTCAACTTGTAGTGATTTTACTTCTTTGTTAGCTGCTTCCATTGTTGGGATAGTTGCGCAGCAAATAACTGTCATCCAGTCAGCTCCTGCAAGTGCAACGTTTTTAGCAACAGTTGTACCAGCGTCAGCACATTTTGTATCAGCAATGATTACTTTATCAGGGAAAGCGCTGCGTAAGCATTTAATCGCTTTGTCTCCTTCGTTTAAAAGTAAAATCGTTCCTGCTTCAATAATGTCTACTTCGTTTCCAACTGCAAGCGCATCTTTTAATGCGTCTTCAATACGGTTGTGGTCCAAAGCAACTTGTAAATTAGGAATTGCCATATTGTCATTCTCCTTTTCTATCTTGCCTTAAACAATCATAAAATCGTAACGTCTTACGAAAATGATCATTTAATTAGTTACGGTACCAATTCATGCTATTAGTATAGTATAACCAATTTTGGGTTACAACCGTTTACAAACAAGTAATCGAATAATCAGTTTTATGATTGTTTGCGTTTACTTTACGAACGTTTGGAAATAGTCGATATAGTTATTTATATAGGAAGAATTAGTGTTTTTGCGTTTTTAAAACGACTAAAATATGTGTTTTGATCATTTTAATTTGTAAAATAAAAATACCTTCTCTATCACTGAGAAGGTATTTTAGAATTATTTTTCAATGATGACTTCTTCAGAAGTATCATCTTCCGTTAATCGAACATGGATGACTTCATCTAAAGAAGTTGGCACATTCTTACCAATAAAATCAGGACGGATTGGTAACTCTCGGTGTCCTCTATCAATTAGAATTGCTAAACTAATTCTCTTTGGTCTATCTACATCCATAATTGCATCTAAAGCAGCTCTTACAGTTCTTCCGGTAAATAACACGTCATCTACTAAGACTACTTGCTTACCTCTAATATCGTCCGGAATATGCGTTCCGTTTAAAACTGGAGCTTCAGTTTCTTCACTATTATGTCTATCGTCTCGGTATAATGTGATATCCACTTCACCAACTGGAATTTTTATTTTTTCAAGTGCCAAAATCTTTTCAGCGATGCGTCTCGCTAAGGTGATTCCTCTTGTTTTAATTCCAATAATCACTAAATTGGACACATCTTTTTCTCGCTCGATAATTTCATATGAAATTCTAGTTAAAGCTCTGTTAATGGCGCCTTCGTCCATAATTCTAACTTCTTTCATTTTGGTCTCCTCTACTCTGAAAAACGTCCCTTATGCACTTGGATAAATTCCTCAAATTCTTTTGGTGGTTCCACTTGGAAGTTTAACTTTTCTCCAGTCACCGGATGTGTGAAGCTAAGTGTTTTTGCATGTAAAAATTGACCAAATGGTGTCGCATGTTTCCCTTTTGGATGATACAACGGATCGTTCACAATTGGATGTTTAATAAACTCCATATGCGCTCTAATTTGATGCGTACGGCCTGTTTCTAAACGACAAGATACTAGCGAATAATCAGAGAATGCATCTATAACTTCAAAGTGAGTGACCGCACGTTTTCCGCCTTTTTCTACAACACGTTTTAAACGGTTAGTTTGATGACGAGATAATGGAGCGTCAATCACGCCTGTTTCATGTGCAAAATAACCATCTACAATCGCTATATATTCACGGTTCATCTTGTTCTCGCTTATTTGCTCTGCTAACTTTTGATGAACATCATTATTCTTCGCGATGACTAATAAACCACTTGTATCTTTATCAATGCGGTGAACAAGGCCTGGACGGTAGATTTCTTCGCTCGTGCTATCCGATAAATTATTTGAATGATAAAGAAGTGCATTCACGAGA
>CALALK010000071.1 GCA_937923125.1 uncultured Carnobacterium sp. | reverse complement strand
GGTTGGAGCTCTTTATCAAGCCTATGAACAGTTGAAGAAGAAATTAACGGAAGAAGGTTTATTTGCTGGACCTAAGAAACCCATTCCTGTATTTCCAAAGAAAATTGCGATTCTAACCAGTGATACAGGTGCTGTTATCCGAGATATTCAAACAACGGTTGCACGTCGTTTTCCAATCGCGCAACTCGTGTTATATCCAACCGTGGTGCAAGGAGTACACGCTGTTCCAAGTATCCTTAAAAACTTAGACTTAGTAGAACAGTCGGATGCCGATGTGGTGATTATTGGTCGTGGAGGAGGTTCCATCGAAGACTTATGGGCCTTTAATGAGGAACCGGTTGTAAGACGTGTCGCTTCATTCTCACTACCTATAATCTCCAGTGTAGGACATGAAACAGATACAACTTTAACAGACTTTGCGGCTGACCAACGCGCGGCTACACCGACTGCCGCAGCAGAACTTGCAACGCCGGTCTTAAATGACATCCATTTAACACTTGGAAACTTAACAGGTCGCTTGCAAACAACGATGCTCAATCAGTTGAATACCCGTAAAGAGTTATTAAGTAAATTAGAGAAGTCTGGTATTTTTGTAAAACCAGAGCGAATGTATGAAGTCTATGCACAACAAGTCGATCAATTACGATTAAAACTAATGCAAGGTATGCAACAAAGACTTCACCTGGCTAAACAACAGTCGATGCAATTTACGCACCGTCTGCAATTAGTGTCACCAGAACAATTATTAATTCAACAAAAGCAAAAGCTCGAATGGTTGCATAAGCAATTAGTCGATAGCAATCAAAATTACTTGCAGGATAAGCAAATCAGATTCCAACAATTAGTGGAAAAATTGGATTTACTCAGTCCATTAAAGATTATGACACGTGGTTACGGTATCGTGTTTAAAGACGGCGATATCGTGAAATCCGTTGACCAAATTGAAGAAAAACAACCAATTGAAATCAGACTCAGTGATGGTTTAGTGAATGCTACTGTCACAGCAAAAAATAAGGAGAGTTTATAATGGCTAAAAAAGAAATGAAATTCGAAGAAGCAATGGGTGCCTTAGAACAAATCGTGCGCCAATTAGAAAGCGGAAATGTTCCTTTAGACGAAGCACTTGATAAATTTAAAGAAGGAATGGAATTAAGCCAATTTTGTAATGAAACATTGACAAAAGCAGAAGAAACCGTTCGTGCAATGATTACTGTGAATGCAGAAGGAAAAGAGGCATAATCTTATGGTGAAGGATGTTATTCAACAACTTCAGCAAGATGTAGCTATTCACTTAACGCAGCTGATTGAAAATAGACCTTCAGACGCAAGGTTGAAAGAAGCGATGCTATACGCTGTACAATCAGGCGGGAAACGTATTAGACCACTGCTAACACTAGCAGTTGGTTCTGCTGGAACAGCCAATAATGAAGCAGTGTTAGACTTAGCTTGTGCCTTAGAGATGATTCATACGTATTCTCTAATTCATGATGACTTACCAGGAATGGATGATGATGACCTGCGTCGTGGTCGTCCAACCCTTCATAAGGCGTTTGATGAAGCGACTGCGATTTTAGCAGGGGATGCATTACTCACATTAGCATTCGAGGTTGCTGCTAATGCTAATTTAGAAGCAGATCAGTTAGTAGAAGCCGTGAAGATTTTATCAACAGCTTCTGGTATGAGCGGCATGATTTCAGGCCAAATGAAAGATATTGCTAGTGAAGAAGTGACGATTACTCTGGAACAAATGAAAGAAATCCATCGTGAGAAAACAGGCGAGTTGTTACTAGCTGCTGTACGCCTTGGAAATCTATTTGTCCATGATGAGAAGATGAAAGAAGCTTTTGTTTCGTATGCGACTCACTTTGGCCTAGCATTCCAAATTCAAAATGACTTGCAAGATGTTTGCTGGACCAGTGAGCAAACCGGTAAAGAAACAGGTAAGGATTCAGAACTAAGTAAAAATACGTATCCGAGTCTTTTAGGAGTAGAAGGGGCAAAAGAGGCCTTAGCAAGCGAAATCGCGTCTTGCAAGCGTGCATTGGAAGAAGTGGTATTTACGCCAGAAAACCAACAAACAAAGGCGCTACTCGTTGAATTTTTAACGTATTTAGAAATATAGGAGTAACAAATGGAAAAAGAACGTGTGGATATTCTAGTCGTCCAACAAGGATTGACAGATTCCAGAGAAAAAGCCAAACGTCTTGTCATGGCAGGACAGATTGTGGATGCAGTGAATCATAACCGATACGATAAACCAGGAGAGAAAATTCCTGTGACGAGTTCATTAATGATTAAAGGGGAACCGTTGAAATATGTGTCTCGTGGTGGCTTGAAATTAGAAAAAGCCTTAAAAGAATTCGATGTCAGTGTTGATGGGAAGATTTTATTAGATATTGGTGCCTCTACAGGTGGCTTTACAGATGCGGCCTTACAAAATGGTGCTAAACAAAGTTACGCGCTTGATGTGGGGTATAACCAATTAGATTATAAACTTCGCCAAGATGAACGTGTGGTTGTTATGGAGCGTATGAATTTCCGTTTCGCAACACCAGATGATTTCACCAAAGGGCAACCAGATGTGGCTTCGATTGACGTATCGTTTATCTCATTGAAGCTTATTTTACCGCCATTAAAACCAATTCTAAAAGAAGGCGGAGACGTGCTCGTGTTGATTAAACCACAATTCGAAGCAGGTCGTGAGCGCATCGGGAAAAAAGGGATTGTGAGTGATCCAAAAGTTCATGAAGATGTATTAGTGGATATTTTAAGTTTCAGTGAACAAATTGGATTTACTGTTGAAAAAGTAACGTATTCACCAATTACTGGTGGAAGTGGGAATATTGAATTTTTAGCGCATTTAAAAAATACGGCTCCAAGTGAAGTTCATTCGTTTGAAGAACTTGCTCGTGAGACTGTTAAAGAAGCGCAACGATTAAAAAAGTAAAGGGTGACGAACTTGATTCAAGAGATTTATATTAAAAATTTTGCCATTATCGAAGAAGTTCAGTGTACGTTTGAAAAAGGGATGACGGTTTTAACCGGGGAAACGGGCGCTGGTAAATCGATTATTATTGATGCGGTTGGCCTATTAATTGGTGAACGTGCGTCTCTCGAAATGATTCGTTATGGTGAAGAAAAGTCCTTGATTCAAGGTGTTTTCCGAATTGAGGATCCTTCCGTTGTTGAAAAGCTGCAAGAATTTGGGGTTGAAGTCATCGAAGACGAATTAATGATTCAACGTGAACTATTGCAAAATGGAAAATCAAACTGCCGTATTAATGGACAGTTAGCTACAGTAGCGCTCCTTAAACAAATCGGACCTTATTTAATCGATATCCATGGCCAAAATGAGCATTTCTTATTATTAAACGAAGAGAAACACTTAGGGCTATTAGATGAGTTCGCACACCATCAAATGGGCCCATTATTGGCTTCATACGATGAAGCTTATGCAAAAGTCGTAGCCGCTAAACAAGAACTCAGAGCGTTGCAAACAGCAGAAAAAGAAGACGCACAACGCGTAGATATGTTGAAATTCCAATTGCAAGAAATCGAAGAAGCCAATATTTATGTGGGTGAGGAAGAACAATTAAGCGAAGAAAAAGAGTACTTTACACACTTCCAAAAAATCCAAACGGCACTTCAAACAGCTCTTGCTGCCCTTGAAGGGGAAGAATATTCAAGTGTCGATGCCATCGGTGAAGCGACACGTGAAGTGGAAAGCTTGGAGTCCATTTCAACAAGCTTCAAGACACTTTCTACGCAAATGAGCGAGGCTTATTATCAATTACAAGACGCTGCGAGTGCGATTCGTCATGAAATTGAAAATGCTGAATTTGATGAAGAACGTCTGGCCTTTATCGAAGAACGTCTCGATGTTTACTATCAATTAAAACGTAAATATGGGGATGATGCAGAAGAAATTCTAGCCTTCCAAGATAAAGCAAGAGATGCTTTGAATAAGATTGAAAATAAAGAAGCGTTAATCGCTGAAACTGAAAAAGTGTTGAAGCAGGCGACTCTTGAAGCCTTCGCGATTGCAGACAAGATTTCAAGCATCCGTCGTGAAGTCGCTAAACGCTTAGAGGCAGATATTGTGAGTGAATTGCACGGTCTTTATATGGAGAATGCGCAATTTGCTATTCAATTTGAGACATCAGAAGCCTTACTTGAAACAGGAATCGATCTTGTTGAGTTTTATATTTCGACGAATAAAGGGGAACCATTGAAGCCTCTTAGCAAGATTGTTTCTGGTGGGGAGTTGTCGCGTATTACATTAGCGATGAAATCCATCTTCACGAAAGAACAACTCGTTGGAACGATTATTTTTGACGAAGTGGATACAGGAGTTAGCGGACGTGTGGCGCAGGCGATTGCTTCTAAAATGCACTACATTTCTGAATATGCTCAAGTATTGAGTATTACGCATTTACCACAAGTGGCCAGTATGGCGGATACGCATATTCATATTGAAAAAGTTGAAGAAGGTGACCGTACGCATACGATTCTAAAAGTGATGGACCAAACAGAACGTACAGAAGAAATCGCACGTATGCTTTCAGGTACGATGATTACAGCATTAACACTTGAAAACGCAAAAGAATTATTACAAATTTCAAACGCGATTAAACAGGAAAATGATACACGAGCAGAAGGTGAACGCAAATGACAAAAATCTTTGCACATAGAGGGAGTAAAGGGACTCATCCAGAAAACACACTTGCTTCATTTAAAGAAGCAGTGCGTGTCGGTAGTGACGGCATCGAACTCGATGTCCACCTAACAAAGGATGGGCATTTAGTTGTTATTCATGATGAAACGGTCGACCGTACAACTAATGCAACTGGAGAAATCAGAAACTTAACGCTAGTAGAAATCAAAGTAATGGATGCAGGAAGTTGGTTTCATAACAAATATGCAGGTGAGAAGATTCCAACTCTTGAAGAAGTACTCCTATTGCTGAAAGAGTTAGGTTTCAATGGTCAATTAAATATTGAGTTAAAAACAGATGTTATTCAATATAAAGGTCTCGTTGAGAAATGTCTTGCACTGCAAGGTACCAAGACTTGGCCATTTGCCATTGTCTATTCAAGTTTTAATCCTTATACACTAGTTGAACTGAAACAAGCAAATCCTTCTCAAGAAATTGGGCTTCTCTTTGAGTCTAAGGAGTGGGCGAATAAAGGGGATGCCATGCTTGAAAAAGAATCGTATCATCCTGATTTGAAGTTGCTCGATTGGACGCTTGAATGGAATACGAATCAGTTGCCTTTACGTGTTTGGACCGTGAATGAAGATAAAGACATTAACCGTTGCTTTGAACTACAGATTGAAGCTATTTTTACGGACTATCCGGAAAAGGCGTTACAATTAAAGGAGAACTATGAGCGATAAGCTACCAAAAATTATGATCATCGTGGGACCAACTGCGGTAGGAAAAACAGCTCTCAGTATTGAACTTGCAAAACACTTCAATGGCGAAATCATTAATGGAGACTCGCTTCAAGTGTATAAGGGGCTTGATATTGGAACTGCAAAAGTGACTGAGGAAGAAAAAGAAGGCGTTCCTCATCACTTACTAGACATTTGTGAGTGGGATGAACCTTTTACCGCAAGTGACTTTAAAGAGAAGGCAGAAGCAGCGATTGCAGAGATTACGAGTCGCGGGAAGCTACCGATTATTGTTGGTGGTACTGGGCTTTATATCGAAGGACTACTATATGGGTTTCATTATAGCGGAGAGGGTTCCAACGATCCGGACTTTCGTTTATTAAAAGAAAAAGAACTGGAAGAAAAAGGGTCGCAGGCGCTTTGGAATGAACTGAATGAGGTAGACCCTGAGGCTGCTTCTAAAATTTCGGTCAATAATCCTAGACGTGTGATTCGTGCGCTAGAAGTCATTCATGCGACCGGTAAGAAATTTTCAAGCCTAGAAATTCAAAAAACGCCGCACTATGATGCGTTTATTATTGGTTTAAATACAGACCGCGCACTTCTATATGAGCGTATTAATTTGCGTGTAGAACTGATGTGCGGGGCAGGTCTTGAAGAAGAAGCAAGAGATTTATATGAAAAATCAAAAGGTCTAGATATCCAATCGATAAGTGGAATTGGATATAAGGAATGGATTCCGTATTTTGAAGGGGAGCAGTCGCGTGAAGCGATTATTGCGACCATTCAACAAAACTCAAGACGATACGCGAAACGACAATTAACGTGGTTTAGAAATCGTCTTCCACAAATTCGTTGGGTGAATTTATTAGAGAATCCAAACGAGAAAGAAGAACTATTAGAAGAACTATCAGCTTTTGTAGAGGAGGGATAGAATGGAACAAAGAGAACGCGTATTAATCGTAAGCGTACAAACGACGCAAACGGATGAAGATTTCGCATATGCCAACCAAGAGCTTGCACAATTAGTCGATACTGCGATGGGTGAAGTGGTTGCTACAGTGACCCAAAAACGTGAGTCGATTAGTGGACGTACCCTTGTTGGAAAAGGGAAAGTGGAAGAAATCAGCCATCTTGTCGATGAACTAGAAGTGGACCTTGTTGTATTCTATCAATCGCTCACAGGCTCGATGGTGAAAAATCTAAATGAAACGATTAACTGTCGTATCATTGACCGTGTGCAATTAATTTTAGATATTTTTGCAATGCGTGCTCGCTCTAAAGAAGGGAAACTTCAAGTACAGCTCGCGCAATTAAACTACTTACTACCTCGTCTTTCTGGACAACGTGAAGGCTTGTCTCGTCAAGGTGGGGGAATCGGAACACGTGGTCCAGGGGAAACGCGTTTAGAAACCGATAGACGTTATATTCGTAAGCAAATCCAAGATATCGAAGAACAGCTAGAACAAATCAAGAAACACCGTGAACGTTCACGCGAGAAGAGAAAGAGTTCTAATGGATTCCAACTTGGATTAATCGGTTATACGAATGCTGGGAAGTCTACGATTTTAAATCAATTAACACATGCGGGTACATACCAAATGGATCAATTGTTTGCAACGTTAGACCCATTAACAAGACAAGTGGACTTGTTCCCAAACTTTGAAGTAACAATAACGGATACAGTTGGATTCATTCAAGAGTTGCCAACGACATTGATTCATGCGTTTGAATCAACACTTGAAGAAAGTGCAGATGTCGATTTGTTAGTTCATGTCGTGGATGCGTCAAATGCTCAATTTTCACTACATGAAAAGACCGTAATTGATTTAGTAAATGACTTAGAAATGCAAGAAATTCCGATGGTCACAGTCTACAATAAGACAGATTTGATTGAAGGCGAATTTCAACCAAATCTTTACCCTTCGATTCAAATTTCTGCAGTAAAGGAAGCGGATGTGGAACGATTAAAAGCTTTCTTGAAAGAACAAGTAAAAGCACAAATGACTTACTATGAAGAATGGTTGGAAGTAACACAAACGAAAGAGTTGAATCAGCTGCAACAGCGTACTCTTGTGGAGTCATTAAACTATGACGAAGAGAAAAATCAATATTGCGTAAAAGGATATCGTAAATAAAAATTTTAACACGGCTTGAAACTCTGAATTCAAGCCGTTTTTTGTGGCGTAAATTTGTAATCTAACCCCAAAACGCGTATAATATTGAAGATAAGGAATTTTTCAGGAGGCCATCATGAAAGAGATACAAGCACTCTCAGCAATTTTAAAAGAGAAGTTCGATATTTCGTTTAAAAACGAGGCATTGCTCGTCGAAGCGATGACTCACTCTTCGTATGCCAATGAGCATAAAGAGATGAAGGGAATTTATAACGAGCGCATCGAGTTTCTTGGAGATGCCGTTTTAGAACTCAATATTTCAGATTGGCTTTTTAGACAATTTCCTCATTTTAAAGAAGGCCAATTAACAAAACTGAGAGCTCAAATTGTTTGCGAAGATAGCTTATCGATGTTAGCAAAGGAATGTTCTCTAAATGAGTATATGCTTCTAGGAAAAGGAGAAACATTGAGCGGTGGACGTGAAAAGCCAGCAGTTCTCTGTGACGTATTCGAAGCGTTTATTGGTGCTCTTTATCTTGATAAAGGCATGGAAGAAGTACAACGTTTCTTAGACCAAGTGATTGTTCCTAAAATAAAAAATGGACGATATGAACTGATTACTGATTTCAAAACAGAATTACAAGAGTATTTACAACAAAATGGTACCGTTCATATTCGTTATGAATTGATTAAAGAAGAAGGACCTTCGCATGATAAAGTATTTACCGTTCAAGTAACCGTGGATGGAAAGAAATACAAAACTGCGAGCGGTAAAACGAAAAAGGCAGCCGAGCAAATGGCTGCAAAATTGACTATGGAAGAACTGACAAACAGTTCTCTTTCATAGAAAGAAAGGATTAAAGCATGCAATTAGAAAAAATTGAAATGTCGGGATTTAAATCATTTGCCGATAAGACAACAATTGAATTCGATAAAGGCGTGACTGCGGTTGTAGGACCTAATGGTAGTGGAAAGTCCAATCTTTCTGAAGCGATTAAGTGGGTTCTTGGGGAACAATCGGCTAAGAGTTTACGTGGGAAACGGATGGATGACGTTATCTTCGCGGGTTCTCAAACAAGAAAACCAGTGAATATTGCCGAAGTTAATCTGTATATCAATAACGAAGACAAAGTGTTGGCAACGGATCAAACACAAGTCGTGTTAACGCGTCGTTTGAATCGTAATGGGGCAAGTGATTTCTTAATTAACAAGAAACCTGTTCGTTTGAAAGATATTACAGACTTAATGATGGATTCAGGGTTAGGGAAAGACTCGTTTGCTTTGATTTCTCAAGGGAAAGTTGAGCAAATCTTTAACGAAAAGCCTGAAGAACGTCGAATGATTATCGAAGAAGCGGCTGGAGTATTAAAATACAAAGACCGTAAGAATCAAGCCCAACGTAAATTGAATCAAACGCAAGATCACTTGAATCGTGTGGAAGATATTCTTCATGAGATTGAAGGACAATTAGCACCACTGGAAGAACAACGTGAAAAGGCGATTGCGTATGTTTCGAAGAAAGAACAGTTAGAAGATGTAGAAACAGCACTTTTAGCAGTCGAAATCGAAACGTTAAATGCGCAGTGGAAAGTAGCTCTTCAAGAAGTAGAACAACTGCAAGAGCAATTAGCACAAACAGAAGCAACATTAGAAAGCCTTCAAGTGGATATTGAGGAAAACCAAATCAAACTTGAAGCCCGTAATGAAGAACTCGATGCCAAACAAGAAGAATACGTGGAATTAATCCAAAAAGTTGAACAATTGGATGGTCAACGTAAAGTATTCGAGCAACGTCGTCAATTCGCTGAACGTAGTGATGAGGAAAATCAAGAAGCATTAGCCGCTGCTCTTCGTGAGTTAGAAGAAGTGGAAGCAAAACTAGCACAGCTTGAAAAGAATCAAGTCGAGCGTAAGGTTGAATTAAAGAACGTAGAAGAGGCTTGGAGCCAGTTAGTCGAAGAATTAGACCAATTAAGTCAAAGTAACGAGGAAAGCGTTAAAGACCTTCAAAATCGTTATATTGAACAATTACAAGAAATCTCACGTTTGTTAAACCAAGAAAAAAACTTAGAGAAGGCAATGGAAATCAATCAAAATACTCAAGAAAAAATGACAGAGCGTTTTGATTCCTTCGATGAAGAGCATCGTGCTTTAGAAGAAAAAGCAAATGCGTTTATTGAAAAAATAGAGGTAACTACAAAAGAAAAAGAAACAGTTGCCAAACAACTTTCTAAGCTAAAAGAAAAACTTGCTAAAGTGAGTGAAGAACATTCAACTCTTTCTAGTGAAGGGATGGAAAAAGAACGCCACCTTCAACAATTACAAGCTACGGTTCGAAGCTTAAAACAAGTTTCTGAAGACTACGCTGGTTACTATCAAGGGGTTCGTGAAGTTCTTAAACACAAAACGGATTTACCGGGTGTTGTCAATTCTGTAGCGGAACTAATCCGTGTAGATGATCAATTAACAACAGCTATCGATATCGCGCTAGGAGCAACAAGTCAGCATATCGTTGTAACAGATGAGAAGGCTGCTGCCAAAGCGATTACCTATTTAAAAACAAATCGTCTAGGACGTGCAACGTTCTTACCATTATCGATTATTAAAGAAAAACAAGTACCAGATACAGTTTTAAGCCAAGCGAAAAAAGTCGATGGTTTTATCGGAATCGCTAGTGAACTCGTTTCAACGGATAAAAAATATACGTCTATTATCAAAAACTTACTTGGAACAACGCTTGTAACCACAACGTTAGCAGTAGCTCAACAATTGGCGAAGCAACTGGGTTATCGTTATCGTTTAGTTTCACTTGAAGGAGACGTTGTCAATGCTGGTGGTTCGATGACAGGGGGAGCTTCTAAGAACTCTGGCCAACAATCACTCGTTCGACGTAACAGTCAATTAGAAACAGTGACGAAGCAATTCGAAGAAGCAAAAGCGGAATATGAAAAATTATCCGCACAATTCCAAAAAGTGACCGCTGAAAAGAACAAGCTAGAAGAAGAGTATCGTGCACTAAATGCAAGTCATACTCAATTGGAACAAACTCTCAACCAATTAGAATTCCAATCAAGATTTGCGCTTGAAGAAGTTCAAAAGCACGAACGTATTCAACAAGCGAACCAATTTGAAATGGATGAACTGATTGAAGCATATGAACAATTAGAGGAGCAATATGTTGAAAACCATGAGAAATTAGTGGCCCTTCAAAAAGCAAATGCTTCCTTGAAAAAAGAACTGGATTATCTTCAATTATCGAACGAAGATAAATCTCAACAAATCCAAGAAAAGCAAAAAGAACTGCAAGAACTTGGAACAAATCGCGCTCGTGTACAAGAACAATTTAACCAAGAAAAACGTGAAATTCATCAAACAAAACTTCAAAAAACACGTTTAGAAGATCAAATTGAACTATTACACTCTAAGAAATCTGAACAATCTCGTAATCAAGAGGAAGATGAGGCCATTTACGCAAAAATCCAAGAAGAATTTGACGCGTTAAAAGCTCAAGTGGATGAATTGGATGCCCTCATTAAAGAGTTACGTGAAGAACGTGCAGCTTTAGAAATTCATGTGAAGCAGTCTGAAGCAGCTCGTACGCAAGCACAACATCAATTACAAGATCAATTGAAGAATCAAACTCGATTAGAAACAAAAGCGAATCGTTTCGAAATCTCAATTGACCAAAAATTAACGTACTTGAGCGAAGAATACGAATTAACGTTTGAAGCAGCGATTGCTAAAACAACACTCGATATGTCGATTGAAGAAGCTTCAAAACTGGTTCGTAGTTTGAAACAACAAATTGAACAAATGGGTGCTGTAAACTTGTTAGCGATTGAGGAGTTTGAAGCGGTACAAGAACGTTTCACATTCTTAACAGCGCAACAACAAGATTTACTAGAAGCGAAACAAACGTTAGAAGAAACCATTACGGAAATGGACGAGGAAGTAACAACTCGCTTTAAAACAACATTTGATGCCGTAAGTACTCAATTTGAATGCACATTCCCACGTTTATTTGGCGGTGGACGTGCAACGCTTGAGTTGACTGATCCGGATAACTTACT
>CALALK010000070.1 GCA_937923125.1 uncultured Carnobacterium sp. | reverse complement strand
GCCGTCCACGGCTGCTCCACCACCAAGGTTTGCTGATTTTGCTTCATTCGCCAGTTGCGTGCCAAGGCTACTATTGACTTGGCCTAAAATGAGTTTTCCAACCCATTCGCTGACAGGTCCACCTGCAAGAATTGCAGCAATAAAGCTGGCAATGCTGACCATCCCTACTTCGCACAGCATTTGCGCGATAATCGTTTTGTTCGTCATTCCAAGCGCAAGACGAACACCGATTTCTCGACGACGGCTGTTTGTCCATAAGAAGAGAACGAGCACTAAAATAATCGCAGAGAAAATTAGACTTCCAAGGAATAGTTTATCCGTTAAGCCGTATACTAAGTTAATTGATTTTTGTAGTGTTGGGTAGTTTTGGCTACTCTTAATAAGAGTATATGCCTTCCAGTTAATTCCTAATTTCTTCGCTTGTTCCATCACCTTATCGATGTCGTATTGACCTCCAACAAGGAAAGTAGCATCTAAATAAATCGCATCCGCATCTGTATAACCATACATTAGAGCACTTGTCTTCAAGTCCGTTAAAATGGTGTTTTCATATAATTCTTGAGGAGCTGTGACTCCACCTTTATTTTTACCTCCGAATAAACCAACAATCGTCACTTCGGTTTGGTTATTGGCTTGCTTTTCATTATCTGCATCATAGATATTTGATTTCAACTTGAACTTGTCGCCAACTTTTAAATTATTTTTCTTAGCAAAGTCTTCGTGCACTAATGCCACATTGGTATCGTCATCCTTAATATGGCGACCTTCTGTTAGTGTGAAGGTTTGTGCGGCAAATCGTTCGTCCATGCTGGAATCATTAATTCCTGTCACCTGAGCGGCTTTCCCAAAACGTTGTTGGCGAGTTGCGTCAAGACGAACTCCTTTTGCTGGAATCAATTCTTGATCCACGAGGTCAGCTACGACTTCCATTCGCTTCACTGCCTTTTGAACGCCTTCGATTCCTTCAATCGCTTGAATATCTTTTCCCTTTAAGTTCCCGCCCCCACGAGCAGTTCCTTGATTATGTCTGCGGTCGATTTGCATCGAGAACGAAGAATTAATCGACTTGAACGTTTCTTTTGCAGCGGTATCCGTTGCGTGTTTTACGGCTAAACTACTAAGAGCCACTGTTGCCATACTGAATAAAATAAAGAAAATAATGAAGGTTTTAAACTTTTTTCTTGAGACATATGCCCAAGCATTTTGTAGGATATTCATCTATTTTCCCCCTCTTGCTTTCTTTAGTTTTCCATCTTCTAATTCCAACACTTCATCACTCGCAGTAGCTACTTGCGGGCTGTGAGTCACTACGATGACGCATTTCCCACTTTCATGTGCTGCCATTTTTAAGATATCGATAATTTCTGCTGCGGTTCCTTCATCAAGGTTACCGGTTGGTTCATCTGCTAAAATAATTGGTGCCTTTGAAACGAGCGCTCTCGCAATCGCAACCCGTTGTTGTTGGCCGCCTGATAGCTTCAATACATTACGATGAATTAACTCTTCGCCTAATCCTAATTTCAACAATATATCTTTGGTTGCTTTTCCATTTACGAGTCTTACATTTTCAAGTGGTGTTAAATAATCGATTAAATTATAGTTTTGGAACACTAAGCAAATATGGTCACGACGGTGTTCACTGTATGACCCTTGCGCAATATCTTGCCCATTGAAACACACTTTTCCTTTTGTTGGGCTATCTAGTCCTGCTAATAGCGATAAGAAAGTTGATTTCCCTGCTCCGGATTTCCCAACGACCGCATAGAATTTCCCTTCTTCAAAAGTGGCATTCAAATCATTCAATACATATTTTTGAGAATCCTCGTATCGATAATAAATATTTTCTAATGATAATACTGACATAAAAACACTCCTTAGTTCATTTGACTTAAAATTTTCTTCGGTTTCTTCATTAAGATAACTGCCGTACTAAATAGAACGGCTAATGCAATAATGATTAGGACGACTCCAATGGTTAGCAGCCCTTGCATCAGACTGAACTCCGGCAAGCTCGATTCAAATAATGATTTCACTTGGACTGGAATTTCATCCGAAGACAAGAGACCAGTGTAAAATTGTTTTGCTACAAAACTCCCCAACATAAGAGCGAAAATCGAACTCGTTGCCGCAACGGTATAGAGTTCTAATAAGATTTGCGCGATAATTTCTTTTCTTGAAATTCCGACCGACATCAAAATTCCAAACTCATGAATTCTTTCTCTTAATGTAAATAATAAAATTAAAAATAAAACAATAACTGCTAATACAAATACAGAACTCGTCAACAATGTCATGAGCGATTTGAAGTTTTGGATAGGCGAGGCTACCTGTTCAAATACTTGTTCATTTTTAGAAAGTTGCATGCTATCCCACTTGAGAGGAAGTTCTTTTACTCTTGAAATCACTTCTTCTAATTTTGATGGGTCTTTCACCGTAAAAATCGCACGGTGAACAATGGCATTCGATTCATCTTTTCCAATCAATGATTGACTCGTTTTATAATCCATATAGATGCGATTTTCTGTTAAGTCACTCGTCAATCCTGTCGATTGCTCTGATAACTTCCCATTGAAAATCCCGACG
>CALALK010000069.1 GCA_937923125.1 uncultured Carnobacterium sp. | reverse complement strand
TGAGATACATTCGTTATATTAAAGCCAATTTAATATCCTCTCTGAAGTCTTTTCCGGCGCTATTACTCATGGTCATAATGCCATTTCTATTATCGTTATTCTTAGCCTTCTCTACAAAGGGAGCCTTCAATCCATCTGATTTAAATATCGAGACGAAGATTTATATCGATAATCAAGACAAAGGTGCTTACGGAGAACAAATCGTGGCGTTGTTTGAGCAACTCACTGAGGAAAAACAAATTGCACTGACAAGTGTGAAAGATGATGCCAAAATCATTGCGACGATTCCAGCGGATTTTACAGAGTCGATTCAAACGCGTTCGCAAGCAACTCCGATTACCATCGAGAAATCAGGGCGAACATCGAGTACGTCACTTGCGGTGTATGAATCGCTCTTGAAAACAATGACTTCGCAATTATTAGAAGCAAGTTCGGTGATGCATGAAGTCGCAGAAAGTAAAAATGCATCCATTACACCCGAACAAGCAGCAGGGATGCTTGTGTCCTTACAACAGGAAATTGCAGCGGGGGCCTTCGAGACAGACCAAGTAGAAGCTGAATCCCAAGTGACTGCAAACCAACACTACGCAATTACGGGACTTGGATTCCTATTCATCGTGTTCCTTGAAACTGCAATGCGCTTTGGGGTACAACGAGAACTCAGCGGCCTTCGCAAACGTTTGAACGTATTGCCATTTAGCATTTGCGAACGAGACAGACTCGATTTAGCTGTGAACATGATTATGACGACGCTATTGTCATTCGTGTATATCGGCCTATGGAAAATCCTCGATCCAACAACTTTTGGAGGAAACATCGGCAGCATCTTTGTCCTCATCGTTTTCTATAGTCTAGTCTTTAATGTCCTTGGAAACTTACTCGGCAATTTCGTGACGGAGAAGAACCTACCAGCCTTCTCAACTGGAATTAACTTAGTTTACTTGTTCTTATCGGGTGTCATCCCGCTAGATCGTATTAGTTCAACCTTCAGTTTCCTAAGCGGAAATCCATTCCGCCAATTTATTTACACCCCATTTGTCGATGTGATGAATGGCGTGTCGATGAAAGGGATGGCTATGGTTGCCGCACCAATTATTTTAGTGTTAGGGGTAGCCTTTAACTGGTCATTGAAGAGAAAGGAGGCGCGTCAATGAATCTTGTAAAAATGACAATCTTTCATTTGAAACGATTATTGAAAATGCCACTAATTCTCTTTATGATGATTGGAATGCCAGCTTTAGTGAATGGAATCATGATTGCATCACAAGGAACAGTGGATACGAAAGCGCCAAGTACGGTCG
>CALALK010000068.1 GCA_937923125.1 uncultured Carnobacterium sp. | reverse complement strand
TCTCAAGTAGGGGCTCAAGGCGGAAAAATCCTACAAGAAATTACAGATGTGCAATTACAAGAAATTGCGGAATACTTTAACATGACTCCGCACGAAGGTTTCTTAGACGTTTAATAGACGAATCGTTTATAGGGCAAGCTGAAAAGGCTTGTCCTTTTTTGCGTTTTAACAGCCCTCAAGTCTCCAACCATGTACATTACCCAAGAACTGTTGTAAAATAAAGAGGTAACTACAATAAAAAAGGGGTATTGACAGATGAGCTCAATTTACAATGATGATAGTTTAACGCTACATACAGACCTATACCAAATTAATATGATGAAAACCTACTGGGAAACAGGCGTTTATGAGAAAAAAGCCATTTTCGAAGCGTATTTCAGAAAATTACCATTTGAAAATGGATATGCGATTTTTGCTGGACTAGAACGCATCGTTCGTTACATTGAACAATTACGTTTCTCAAAAACGGATATTGACTATTTACGTGGACTTGGACATTATCCAGAAGAATTCTTAACATACTTAGAAAACTTCGAATTCAAAGGAAGCATCCGCTCTGCAGTAGAAGGGGAACTCGTTTTCGCGAACGAACCACTAGTGCAAGTAGAAGGAACGCTTGCGGAATGCCAATTAATTGAAACAGCCTTATTAAATATCGTCAACTTCCAAACACTGATTGCAACAAAAGCGAGCCGTGTACGTATGGTTTCAGGAGACGATCCAGTATTAGAATTCGGAACTCGTCGTGCGCAAGAATTAGATGCGGCCATTTGGGGAACACGTGCAGCGTACATCGGTGGATGTGATGCGACAAGTAACGTTCGTGCCGGCAAGATGTTTGGCATTCCAGTTTCTGGGACACATGCCCACTCATTAGTACAAGCGTACCGTGATGACTACGAAGCGTTTAAAGCGTATGCTGAGAGTCACCGTGACTGCGTGTTCTTAGTGGATACGTATGATATCTTGAAATCTGGTGTTCCAAATGCCATCCGTGTAGCCAAAGAATTCGGCGACAAGATTAATTTCTTAGGCGTTCGTATCGACAGTGGTGACATGGCGTATATGTCGAAAAAAGTTCGTCAACAATTAGACGAAGCTGGATTTACAAAAGCGAAAATTTACGCGTCAAGTGACCTTGATGAAAAAACAATCCTCAACTTGAAGATGCAAGGTGCTAAAATCGACGTTTGGGGAATCGGTACTCGTTTAATTACAGCGTATGACCAACCAGCGCTTGGCTGTGTGTACAAGCTTGTAAGTATCGAAGACGAAAACGGCGTAATGGTGGATACAATGAAGATTTCAAACAATGCAGAAAAAGTATCCACACCTGGTAAGAAACAAGTATGGCGTATTACACGTAATTCAGACGGAAAATCTGAAGGGGACTACATTGCGCTATGGGATGAACGTCCAGACCAATTAGACGAACTCTTTATGTTCCATCCAGTCTACACTTATATCAATAAAACAGTGACAGACTTTACTGCGCGTCCAATTTTACAACCGATTTTCAATAACGGAAAATTAGTGTATGAATTGCCAAAACTTCAAGAGATTAAAGCGTACAAAGACGAGCAAATCGAAGCGCTATGGGACGAATACAAACGTATCTTGAACCCAGAGCAATATCCAGTCGATCTCTCTCAAAAGACATACGACCAAAAATTGGCAAGTATTGCGGAAATCAGAGAAGAAGTGCGTCTTAAATCAGAACAGTTGGCCAAAGAAAACGCAAAGTAAGGGGAACGTTATGAGACCATTACAACAAAAAATTATCGAAACGCTTCGTGTCAAACCAACCATCAATCCAGAAGAAGAGATTCGTAAAACCGTCGATTTCTTAAAAGCATATCTTGTGAAGCATCCATTCTTGAATGGGTATGTCCTAGGAATTAGCGGGGGACAAGACTCAACGCTTGCTGGGAAATTGGCACAAATGGCGATTGATGAATTAAACGAAGAACAAGACCAAAAAGTGTATCGTTTCTATGCCGTGCGCCTTCCTTATGGCGTGCAAGCAGATGAACAAGATGCCATGGACGCGATTGCCTTTATGAAGGCAACGGATGTTCTTCGCGTGAATGTGAAGGATGCGGTAGATGCGTCTGAACGCAGTATTGAAGCCTTAGGAATGGAAATTTCAGACTTCAATAAAGGAAATATCAAGGCGCGTGAACGAATGGTCGCTCAATATGCGATTGCAGGCCAAACAGGTTGTGCCGTCATCGGGACAGACCATGCGGCTGAATCGGTGACCGGTTTCTATACGAAATTTGGAGACGGGGCTGCGGATATCACTCCATTATGGCGTCTTAATAAACGTCAAGGCCGTGCGATGTTACAAGCACTAGGTGCTCCAGAACATCTATACTTGAAAGTTCCAACGGCAGACCTTGAAGACGATCGCCCATCGCTTCCAGACGAAGTAGCATTAGGCGTTACTTACGAAGAGATTGATGATTATCTCGAAGGAAAAGACATCAACGAAAAGGCAGCGGAGACGATTGAAAATTGGTATCAAAAGACAGAACATAAACGTCACTTACCAATTACAATCTACGATGATTTTTGGAAATAAAAGTTAAAAGGCTATTCCTATCAGGCAACTGGTAGGAATGGCTTTTTTTGTTGGGAAAAGCAGGGTGAGGACTACGGAAAAACGTTGACATTTTAACAAAAACTGATATCTTAGAAACTATGAGAAGTTTGAGTAGAATGATGGGAATCGCTCAAACAAGAAAGAGAAGGATTAGAAAAGGGGATTTATGATGCAAACAAAAAACAAACTCTTTGGGGCAAGTTTTGAGCAATCAAAGAAAATTATTGATGAGAGTATTTTAACAGAAGATGGAGCAAGAATGGGTGTCTTGTCTTCGATGAGTTTTTGGAAAAGAACGACGGGGCTAGTAACTTTGTTAATGATATTTGCAATTTATGGTGCCGGAATTGGATTTCCAGATCAACTTCGCCAATCTACAGAAAATGTGCAAATGATTTCGCAACAATCTGCAGCACTTATTGGAGAAATAGGTCTCTATCTTCGACCAGTAATTATAGTGTTAATTTTTACTTTAATTGTTTTAACGGTGTTAAATATTGTGCCGAAGGGTAATTATGCAAATCAACTGTTATATGGTATTTTCTATATACTTATTCTTCAATTAGCAGGTTTCACTGCTTTATTACCAATGGCCATTGGGTTTACTATCGATGCATTTGGAGTTACGGCTTTTTATGTACAGATTATTTTGGTCTTATACTTTGTTAAAAAGTATATTATCGATGGGACAAAGAAATTTAAAGCATATCTATTTGATATTGGAGAGGAAAGAGTATCTGATTGGGATGTTCGATTGATGAGCTTTGTTAAAAAATATGGTGGGATCTTGTTGTTTCTAGTAATTTTAAATCGATGGACACTTAAAATCGGTGAAAATGTAAATGGAGATCCAGAGTTAGTGCGCATATTAATGGGCCTCTTATTCCCAGTTTTTATGTTTGCACTAACATTGATGTTTGGAAAATGGATTGAATATTTAACTAAAATAATTTACTTCTATAAATATCGTAAAGAATACAGAGAGTACTTTAATATTACCAACGAGCAGTGGTATGGCAAGTTCTTTGCGAGATTTATGTCGAAATCATAATCGTTAGGCTATCCTTTTATGGATAGTCTTTTTTTTTATTCCAAGCAAACGCTCTATTGAATTTCAAATAAGGAGTGCTATAATGAAGGTAACAATAGTCGGTTAATGGTTTTCAATTTCATTGGAGGTGGTCTTTATGGACTTAGTATTACCAATGTTTCTGGGGACGTTTGCACTGATGGGAGTTGCTCTATATTTGTTCTACTGGATCATCCGATTAGCCGTAAAACATGGAGTAGAATCCCAACAAAGGAAGTCACATTAACGGCTTCAGAAAAAAGAAATAGAGGTGGCGTGCCACCTCTATTTTCGTGGAGGAAGACAATGAAAGAAATGAACCATTTTGGCGTGTATGGAGTTTGTATTCGCGAGGGACGTATCCTTTGCATCCGTAAGACGCGTGGACCATACCGTGGGAGATTTGATTTGCCAGGAGGAACGCCAGAAGAAGGCGAGAGCTTGGTAGAAACGTTGAAGAGGGAAATACTTGAGGAGACGGGATTCCAAGTATCTGCCATTCACCAAAACACGATTCGTGATGTGTTTGTGACGGTTCCAGAAATTGCGCGTGTGCATCATGAGTTTGTCTTGTTTACGATTGATGTTGAAGAAAAGGCTGCGCAAACAGTAGAGAACTTCGTGACGAGCGAAGAGAAGAATGATTCAAAGGGAATTCGTTGGGTTCCGCTAGAAGAAGTCAACATTGAAAATGCATCTCCACTCGTACTAGAAGCCGCACGACCTTCAGAGACATTCGAGGCGAAACATTACGAACAATGGGTGATGTACGACGAAGATTTTATGAACTAAAATGAATTTAGCTATTTAAAGACTTCTGAATTTTTGTTAGAATAGAGTTGAGCAGTTGTTCATGTTTTTAGAACCCTTTTTTGAAAGGGGATTCAGGGAGGTATTATTAATGGAAGTTATTGTTGTAAAAACTCAAGAAGAAGGCGCATTAGCGGCTTTTGAGATTTTTAAACGCGCACATGGCGAAGGGGCGAAAGTGTTTGGACTAGCGACAGGCTCAAGTCCAATTGGGTTATATGAATTACTTAGAAATAGCGATTTAGATTTTTCAGATCGTATCTCAGTGAACTTAGATGAATATGTTGGATTGGCACCAACGGATGAACATAGCTATCATTATTTCATGAAAGAGCAATTATTCGATGCAAAACCATTTAAACATAGCTATTTACCAGACGGATTGGCCGAAGATGTCGATGCAGAAGTTGTTCGCTATGAACGCATTCTTCAAGAAAATCCAGTGGACTTACAATTATTAGGAATTGGAAGTAACGCGCATATCGGATTCAATGAACCAGGTACACCATTCACTCAACGCACACATAAGGTTCATTTAACAGAATCAACCATTGAAGCGAACAAACGCTTCTTCGAAAAAGAAGAAGATGTGCCACGCTACGCTTATTCAATGGGATTACAATCCATCATGGATGCCAAAGAAATCGTGTTAATTGCATTCGGACCTAAGAAAATCCATGCGATTAAAGGATTAGTGGAAGGACCAATCACAGAGGAAGTTCCAGCAAGTATCCTACAAAAACATCCAAAAGTAACCGTTATTTGTGATGAAGCAGCTGCAGCATTATTAACAAAATAAATATAAAGACAAGGCGCCTTTCGGGTAACGGAAGGCGTCTTTTTTGTCTTCAATACCGCTGAAAATTAACATATTTGTTAATTAACAGTTATGTTAATTTCTAGTTTTCAAAATTTTTTCTGAAAATTTTTGGGAAACCTAAAAAAGTACTTGACGAAATGACGTTTTTAGGGTAACCTAACAATTGTAGAATCTACATATTTTGAAAGGATGAATTCATTGATTACGATTAAAAATGTTGGGGTATCGTATGCGATGCAACCACATGTTTTAAAAGATTGTAATGCAACCATTGAAGGACCAACCATTACTGGGATTATTGGGCCCAATGGTGCAGGTAAATCAACATTATTAAAAGCAATATTAGGACTGATTCAATCATCAGGAGAAATTCTGATTGATGGAGAACCCACAAAAAAAGTATTACAAAAAATCGCCTATGTCGAACAAAAAAGCCACATTGACTTTACATTTCCAATCACCATTCGTGAGTGCGTTGCTTTAGGAAGAACTGTTAAAAAGAAACCATTGCAACGATTGACGAAAGAAGATTGGGAAAAAGTCGATGCAGCCATTGAAGAAGTTGGATTAACTGATTTAGCATCTCGCCAAATCGGGGCTCTTTCTGGCGGTCAATTCCAACGTGTACTATTAGCACGTTGCATGGTTCAAGAAGCACAATATATTTTCCTTGATGAACCATTTGTAGGGATTGATATGCTTAGTGAGAAAGTCATTATGACAATTCTCCGTAAATGGAAAGAGGAAGGGAAGACTATTTTAATGGTCAACCATGACTTATCGAAGGTGAAAGAATACTTTGACCAGGTGATTCTTGTCAAACACGCGATTGTAGCCTCTGGAAAAACAGAAGACGTATTCATTAAGAAATACTTAGATGATGTATACGGCGGAAGTGTCTATATTCCACAAGGAGGTGAGCAACATGCATAATTTCATTGAAGGGTTAATGGAATTCCATTTCCTACAAAATGCGCTTGTTTCAGCAGTCGTGATTGGTGCGGTTGCCGGAATTTTAGGATGCTTCATCATTCTAAGAGGGATGTCATTAATGGGGGACGCTATCTCTCACGCGGTATTACCGGGTGTAGCGTTGTCGTTTATTTTAGGCATTAACTTCTTTATTGGAGCCCTCGTGTTCGGGTTATTAGCATCGTTCCTTATTGCATTTGTGAATCAAAATAGTACTATCAAAGGCGATACTGCTATCGGGATTACCTTTAGTTCGTTTTTGGCATTGGGAGTTATTTTGATTAGTGTGGCGAAGAGTTCAACAGACTTATTCCATATTTTATTCGGGAATATTTTAGCCGTACAAGATATTGATTTACTCATTACATTGGTGGTGAGCGTGATTGTAGTCGTCGTTATTTTAGCGTATTTTAAAGAATTACAAGTAACGAGTTTTGATCCAGTCTTTGCTCAATCTTCAGGGATGAACGTACAATTTTACCACTACTTATTGATGTTCCTCTTGGCGCTTGTATCGATTACCGCGATGCAAAGTGTAGGGACAGTTATGATTGTGGCACTATTAATCACCCCTGCAGCAACAGCGTATTTATATTCAAATCGTCTGAAAACAATGCTGATTTTAGCCGCAATATTTGGCTCATTATCATCAATATTAGGATTGTTTATTGGATATACGTTTAACATCGCTATTGGATCAACCATCGTATTAACAGCAGCAGCATTTTTTGTCGTAAGTTTTATCGTTTCACCAAAACAAAGAGAAAGAAGGAAATCTCATGAATAGCATGAAGAAACTTTTTGTAGCAGCTCTTGTTGTATTAGGAATTGCAGGATGCGCTACAAGTAAAGATACAAGTAAAGATAATAGTTCAAAGGCAGATACTGAAAAAATCAATGTGGTGACAACCAACTCTATTATTTATGATATGACAAAAAATATCGCCGGTGATTTAGTGAACTTACATAGTATTGTTCCAGTAGGACAAGACCCACACGAGTATGAACCATTACCAGAAGATGTTCAAAAAGTTCAAAAAGCAGATTTGATTTTCTATAACGGAATCAACTTAGAAAATGGTGGGAATGCTTGGTTCACGAAGATGGTGAATAATGCGAAGAAGGAAGCGAATAAAGATTACTTTGCAGTGAGTGATGGCGTTGAAGTGATTTACTTAGAAGGCCAAAACGAAGCTGGAAAAGAAGACCCTCACGCATGGTTAAACATCGAAAACGGTGTTATTTACGCAAAAAACATTGCGAAACAATTAATCGCAAAAGATCCAAAGAACAAAGAAACATACGAAAAGAATTTAGCAGCATATGTTGAAAAACTAGAAGCGTTAGATAAAGATGCTAAACAACGTATCGCGAAAATTCCTGAAGAAAAACGTTTAATCGTAACAAGTGAAGGCTGCTTCAAGTACTTCTCTAAAGCGTACAATATTCCATCAGCGTATATCTGGGAAATCAATACAGAAGAAGAAGGAACTCCAGAACAAATCACAAAATTAGTACGTCAATTACGTGCATCAAAAGTTCCATCATTATTCGTAGAAAGTAGTGTGGATGACCGTCCAATGAAGACAGTATCTCAAGAAACTGGTCTACCAATCTACTCAACAATCTTCACTGACTCTATTGCAGAAGCAGGAAAAGATGGAGACAGCTACTACAGCATGATGAAATGGAACCTAGATAAAATTATCGAAGGTTTAAGCAAATAATGAAGAAGAGCTTCTTAGATTCCTATTCGATTCGTTGGATAGAATCTGGGGGCTCTTTTATTTTGGAAAATCAGATGAATAAATCAAACAAAGAATGACGAGGTGAAGAAGATGAACAAATTTTTAAGAGTACTTTTTATAATACTATTGGTGGCGATGGGAGGCGCGATGATTTATCAAATTTTCTTTCCAGAGGTGATGGGTTCACACTCGGGATACGGGGTTGCAGTTGGTTGGCAACGAGAAATTGGATTTTGGAATTTGGCGGTTTTGATGATTTTAGTGGCCGTTAATGTTAAGTATGATTGGTTTTATTTAAGAGTCGTTTTAGGAGCACTAATAGTCGGCGGATTAGGGATTGGTACGAATCATCTTCTTGCTTATTTAGAGGGAGCTACCTTTGTCAATCTCGTTGGAGCAATTGAAAACTACCTTCTTGTTGTGGGATGGGCAGTTGGTTGGTATCTTCAAGACAAAATGGAAAAGATGAATCCGTAGGTTTTATCTTTTTTTATGCAAATTTACGATCACCAGTTGACAATCGAAAAGAATGGGTCTAAAATACAAAACAACTTAAGAACATAAATTCATTGACAAAGAGAGTACAGAATTTTGGAGTCGCAAGCGAGATGAGGTAGAGTGGAAGCTCATCGGATTAGAAATTCTGGAAGCGCACTTTGTAGAAAAGATGGGGAAATCGAGTAGCCATCTTCGCAGAAATCTGCGTTAACAAGGAAAAGGATCGTGAAGCAATTCCCCGTCAAAATAGAGTGGTACCACGACAGACATCGTCTCTTATGCGTTTAGCATAAGGGGCGTTTTTATTTTATAAGGAGGTTTCAAATGAAGAAAATCATAGCGATGCTTATCGTGCTTGTCGGCTTCTTAGCAGCATGTACGAATCAAATAACCACAGAAAACAGTACAGGTTCGGCTGTGTTAGACCGAATTTATGCCAAAAAGAAAATCGTTATCGGAACAACAGCGGACTACCCGCCGTTTGAATGGCATTATATTAACGACGGTAAAGACTCAGTCGTCGGAATTGATATTGATATCGCCAATGCCATTGGGGAAGCGCTCGGGGTAGAAGTAGAGATTCGAGAGATGGAATTTAACTTCTTGATTGCTGCGATGAAGTCTGGAAAAGTAGACCTTGTTCTTGCAGGGATTACGCCAACCGAAGAGCGTAGTAAGGAAGTGGCATTCACGAATATTTACTATGATTCACATATGGTAGCAGTCGTGAAGAAGACAGATGCCGATAAGTTCACATCAATCGATAGCTTCAATGGCGCAAATGTTGGAGCGCAAAAAGGAACCTCTCAAGAAGGCATTGTAAAAGATACACTGACAGGCGCAACGCTTACGTCACAACCGAAAAATCCAACCTTGATTTTAGCCTTGCAACAAGGAAAACTCGATGCAGTGATTATGGATAATATTGCAGCGGATGAATTCGTAAAGGCGAATAACGACATCACAGTCGCTTCGGTAGAAATCCCAAGTGAAGATGCCGGAACTGCAGCCGTGGCGCAAAAAGGCAATGAAGTCTTTGTACAAAAAGTACAAGAAGTACTCGATCAGTTAGAGTCTTCTGGGAAACTAAAAGAATCGATTATTCGCAATACGAATTTAATGTCAGAATAGAAAGAAGGAAAAAGAATGGAATTGATTATTAAATATTGGCCTTTGTTTCTCGAAGGGGCAACGACAACCGTGTTACTATCATTCTTCTCTGTAATTGTCGGGGTTGGATGTGGAACGTTAATGGCACTCGCAAGACTAAGCACGAACAAGTTCTTGTCAAAAGCAGCGAAGGTCTATATCGACATTATTCGTGGAACGCCACTTCTTGTGCAATTGTACTTAGTGTATTTTGGACTTGCGACCGTTCTTGATTTAAACGACTTCGTTTCAGGAGTCATTGCCGTGTCCGTTAATACGACAGCTTATATCGCTGAAATCATCCGTAGTGGGATTCAATCGGTGGATAAAGGGCAAATGGAAGCCGCTCGTTCAATGGGGATGCCGAAGCGAATGGCAATGCGTCAAATTATCTTGCCACAAGCGATGAAGAATATTTTACCAGCCATCGGGAATGAATTTGCGACATTAATCAAAGAAACATCCATCGTCTCTTTAATCGGAATTCACGATCTAATGTACAGCTCAGATACGGTTCGTGGAGCAACCTTTACAGTATTTATTCCACTGTTTATGACGGCGTTCTTATACTTTGTCATGACAACGACGATTGCATTCTTTATGGACAAACTAGAAAGGAAGTTACAAGCCAGTGATTAGAACAGAAGAGATTAAAAAACAATACGGCGATAAGCAAGTCTTAAACGGAATTTCCACTCATATTGAACAAGGGGAAGTGCTCGTGATTATCGGTCCTTCTGGATCAGGGAAATCGACTTTCTTACGTTGCCTGAACTTATTAGAAGAACCTACTAGCGGGAAGGTATTTTTCAAAGACCAATGCATTAATGAAAAAGGATTGGACCTCGATAGCGTGCGTCAACACTTAGGGATGGTGTTCCAACACTTCAATTTATTCCCGCATTTAACCGTTTTAGAAAATATCACGATTGGACCTATCCAATTGAAGAAAATCGATAAGGCGGTCGCAGAGCAAAAAGCACACGAGCTTCTAGAGAAAATGGGCTTAGCAGATAAAGCGGATGTTTATCCAAACTCCTTATCTGGGGGACAAAAACAAAGAATCGCGATTGCGCGCTCCCTTGCGATGGAACCCGATGTGCTTCTATTCGATGAACCAACGTCAGCGCTAGACCCAGAAATGGTCGGCGAAGTGCTAAACGTAATGAAGGAACTCGCAGCAGGAGGCATGACCATGGTTGTCGTAACGCACGAAATGGGATTTGCTCGTGAAGTAGGAACGCGTTTAATCTTCATGGACGGTGGCGTGATTGTAGAAGAAGGCCATCCAAAAGAAGTCCTCGAGAATCCACAAATGGAGCGTACACAATCGTTCTTATCAAAAGTATTAATCTAATAGGAGAGAAGTCTTATTTGCGATGATGCGGATAAGACTTTTTTGTGGGTTGAAAAAATGTAAACAAAATGCTAACAAAGTCAAAGAATGTTAGCAAAATGTTTACAGAAAAAATCCTTGCAATGAATCTTGTGAGGTGCTACAATGTAAAACGTAAGAATTACGATTTGAGAAATGGAGACAGAATATATCATGAAAAAAACAACCTTTATTGGATTATTATTGATGTTTGTACTGGTTGCCGTTGGATGTGCGCCAAGTAATTCAAACAGCAAAACACAATCAGGAAAGCTAAAAATTTCAACAACCTTCTTTCCAATTTATGATTTCACAAGAAATATTGTAGGGGATGAAGGAGACGTAACGCTTGTCATCGGTGCTGGAACTGAGCCGCACGACTACGAGCCTTCTGCAAAAGAAATCGCAAAAATGAGCGAAGCAGATGCGCTTGTTTATGATAGCGAGTATATGGAAACATGGATTCCTGCAGTTCTTAAGACTATCGAATCTGATAGCAAAGTCAAAGCAATCAGCGCAACAAAAGATATGGTCCTTCTTCCTGGTGGGGAAGAGGAAGAACACGACCATGACCACGCTGGCGAAGGTCACAGTCATGAATACGATCCGCATTTATGGTTATCACCAGAACGCGCGATTCAAATGGTTCAAAACATTACAAAACAGTTAGGGGAAGCTTTCCCTGAGCGTAAAGAAGCTTTCGAGAAAAATGCAAAAGCCTATATCGAAAAATTAACAGCGTTGCATAATGACTACAAAAATGCATTTAAAGATGCCAAACAAAAGAACTTTGTCACACAACATACAGCATTCCGTTATTTAGCATTAGATTACGGCTTAAACCAAGTGGGAATTACTGGAATTTCACCAGAAGCTGAGCCAAGTGCTGCACGTTTAGCAGAATTAACAAAATACGTGAAAGAAAACGACATTAAGATTATTTACTTTGAAGAAAATGCTTCTGAGAAAATCGCGAAAACATTAGCACAAGAAGCAGGAGTGGAGTTAGCCGTATTAAATCCAATCGAATCTTTAACAAAAGAGGAAATGGATAAAGGCGAAGACTACATCTCTGTAATGCGCGAAAACCTTGAAGCGTTGAAGAAAACGACAGACCAACCAGGAAAAGACATCCAACCAGAACACGCAGAAGACGAAAAGACAGTTTCAAAAGGCTACTTCGAAGACAGTGCTGTAAAAGACCGCACATTGTCTGATTACGCTGGCGA
>CALALK010000067.1 GCA_937923125.1 uncultured Carnobacterium sp. | reverse complement strand
CTTACTTGGTAGCCAATCTGGAGAAGAGACAGCTTATGGCCATCACCATGAAAAATTCGACATTGATGAGCGTATATTAGCACTTGGTGTTGAAATTGAAGTGAAGTATTTCTTAAGCAGACTTGCTTAAAAATGAACGAAAAGGGTCGAAAAGTATTTCGACCTCTTTTTCATTTAAAACCTTAAAAAAGGATAATATTTCTTGGAAGGTCATAGGCAAGAGAGAAGCTGTATGCTATAATTCTTTTGTGTCTGAAAATAGAACAGTTGTTTTCCAGAAAGAGATTTTGAAAAGGCGTCGGGAGAGAGTTATGAAACCATTATTAGAACAATTAGAACTAAATGCAAAACAAGATAAAGTCGTTTACCGACACGACTTAATGCCAGAAGAAGAATTGACAGCTAGTCTTGTCTGGGAGTACTCAGATAAGCTAGCGGCATACTTGCTTGAGACATACAAAGGGGATAAATCTCCAATCGTAGTCTATGGTCATAAGCATCCGTTTATGTTGGTGTACTTTTTGGCTTGTGTAAAATCAGGTCATGCCTATTGCCCAGTTGATGTGAATACACCAATCGACCGCGTTGAAGATATTATCGCAACAGTGAAGAGTCCAGTCGTGCTCGTGAGTGAAGATATTTCACTAGATGCATCAACATTGACAGTTTCTGAAGCTAAAGAAGTGATTGCTTCTACGACCAAACGTATTTCAAAAGAACATTATGTTCAAGGAGAAGATATTTTCTATATTATCTTTACTTCTGGAAGTACAGGGAAGCCAAAAGGAGTTTCGATTACTTACAATAACTTGAACCATTTCTTGGATTGGTATACAGGGTATTACAAAGAGAAAGGCCCTCAAGTCTTCCTTGGGCATCCGCCATTCTCATTTGATTTATCAGTGATGTCGCTTTGGCCAGCGCTCTATATGCATGCGCCACTGGTTCAAATTGATAAAGAGCATTTACAAGATTTCAAAGTGTTGTTTAAAACATTAGAAGAATCTAAAGCAACGGTGTGGATTTCAACGCCATCGTTTGCGGAAATGTGCTTGGTGGATCCAAGTTTTAATCAAGAATTGCTTCCTGAATTGGAGCAATTTGTGTTCTGCGGGGAGAAGTTATTTAGTTCCACTGTTGAAAAGCTAATGGAACGATTCCCACGCGCAGAAGTGGTGAACACGTATGGACCAACGGAATCAACCGTTATGGTAACGTGGATGCCATTAACACGAGAATTGTTAGAGAAGTATCCAGATAATCTTCCTGTGGGTGTGATTAAACCTGGGACTACTGTCTTGATTGACGGCCCGGAAAGCGGCGAAATCATTATTTACGGAAACACAGTCGCAAAAGGTTATTATGAAAACCCTGAAATGAATGCGAAACATTTCTTTGAAGTGGATGGTGAGCGTGCTTATCGTACTGGAGATGTGGGACATTTTGACGGAGATTTGTTATTCTGTGAAGGACGAATTGATTTCCAAATTAAATTACATGGCCATCGTATCGAGTTGGAAGATATCGACAATAACTTATTGAAGAATCCGAAAATTCGTCAGGCCGCAACGGTTCCTTCGATGGCAGATGGGAAAGTAAAATCCATTACTTCGTTTGTCGTGTATAACGAGCCGATTGAAAAACGTTTCGAAACAGTCAAACTCGTAAAAAAAGAATTGGCGCAACATGTGCCGGAATATATGATTCCAAAGAAAGTCGTCTTCTTAGACGAAATGCCGTTGAACAATAACGGTAAAATTGATAAAAAACAATTAAAGGAGCTTGTGTAGTCGATGCATTATTTTGAAGGTCTCTCTTTCTTTGTGACGCTAGGACTTATCTTAATCGTAGCGTTCATACTAAATGTCTTTCAAAAATCTACGTATTATCTATCATTACTATTCTCATTAGTGATGGTCTATTTCGTGTTTATCAAAACGCCAGACCAACTGTTTGCGCTATTGGGATTTGTAGTGTTAGGGTACATTTTGATGCAGTTGACCTCTAAGTTTAAAGAGCGGAAGAAGACGATGCCAATCATGGTGTTGTTAGCAGGATTGCCGTTAATTGTGGTGAAAGTGTTGCCTGTATTCAATGTGAATGGATTTGGATTTTTAGGGATTTCTTATATGACCTTCAAATTAGTCCAAATCATGGTTGAGATGTATGACGGGTTGATTGAAAAGCCGATGTCTGTTCTCGATTACACACATTTCTTGTT
>CALALK010000066.1 GCA_937923125.1 uncultured Carnobacterium sp. | reverse complement strand
ATACAATTCCATTTACTAAGAAAGCCCCTAAGAATCCAAAAATTGTTCTTGATGTTGACAAGAAACCACGTTCTTTTGAATCAGAAGTTGTTGTTCCTAACATTGTGTTATAAGGGACCATTGTCATTGTATAAACCCCAGCTAAAGAAATAACGTAAGTAGCAAATGCATAGAATGCTTTCATTTCTTGAGGTAAAAATGATGGCGATGTAAATAATAGAATTAATGCTAATGCATATGGAATAATCATTCGTTTAATCCAAGGACGAGCTTTCCCTTTCACCGTAGATGTTCGGTCAACAATAACCCCCATTAAGATATCTGTAATCCCGTCAAATACACGTGCGAATAATAGAATAGAACCAACTACAGAAATTGTTAAACCTACAACATCTGTATAAAAATATGTAATAAATCCATTCGCAGTTGTAATCATCAGATTAGCTGCTAAATTCCCAAATCCATATGTTATTTTTTCTCCAATAGGTACGCTTGATACATTATTATTGTCTGTCATAATTTATCTTTCCCTTCTTAAATATATTAAAGCGTTTTACAAAAATTATATTACTGTGGTATTTATCTTTTCACAATGCATTAAAAACAGGTTATAATGAACTATCCACAGATATCAAAGGAGTTAATTATGAATCTTGAAGAATTAGATATTTATTTACGTCATATAAACATATTTGAAAAAAAGCAAAGAGAAACAGGCATTTCAGTCAACGATATTTCTAGCGCAAATAAAAATATAAATACGTACATTGATTCAAAATTTAATATATTTCGTTTTCCAAAATCTTTATTTTTTAGCAAGGGAGAAAATATTTACATAAACAAGCACAATCGATTTGCTCCTATGATTGAGCATCTTCATGATTTTATTGAAATGACCTACATTTATTCTGGTACTTGTACTCAAACAATTAACGGAAAAACAGTACAACTTACTAAAGGAAGTTTATGTGTATTAGATAGAGATGTCCCTCATTCTATTGATGCTTTAGGAGAAGATGACATAATGATTAACATTTTGATTAATGAAGAAACATTTTCTTCTCTATTTCTTTTTAGAAACCAAAACCTCACTAGTCTGGAAGCAAACATTCTTGCAGATGTTTTTAACAAGCAAACTGATCATGACAGATATGTCATTTTTGATACAACTCAGAGTATTGCTATCCATTCATTAATTCAATTATTATTGACAGAGTACTGGTCTTATCAACGTCAGGGATCCGAATTCCTTTCTCACTATATTCATTTAATAATGTTGGAACTTGTTAGAATTTACAGCATAAACGCTACAAAGAATTATCATTCCTCTAAAATTAAGATTCATGAAATCCTTGCTTTTATCGATAATAACTTTAGAAACTTAAAATTAGAGACTCTAGCTAGACATTTTGGGTATAATCCGACCTATTTAAGTAATACTCTCAAAAAAAGTACTGGAAAAAATTTCCAGGAAATTCTATTGGAAAGACGACTAATGCAAGCAGCTGATTTATTAAAATCTACAGACTTCACTATGGATACCATTGCTTTCGAATCCGGCTTTCCTTCAACAAGTTATTTCTTCCGACAATTTAAGAAACACTATAATTGCACTCCTAAAGTTTATAGAAAAGAGAACTAATTTATAATAAGAAAAGCAATGCTCTAATGAGCATTGCTTTCCTTATTTCTTCAACTCTTCAATTAATTCCTGAATATCGATTCTGGCTTCTTTAATCGGAAGACCTACATAAACATGATTCATTTTTTCGCGTTCAATATATCGATGATTGATTCCTTCTTTAAGAAGCTTTTCATGTAACAATCGATTATCCGGATAAAGGATATCATGCGTCCCAATATAAACACTAATTCTTCCTAGTCCAGACAAGTCTCCAAACAGCGGACTCACTAGTGGTTGTTTCAAATCTTCTCCCGCCCAGAACTTTGCCACTTCATGAATTCCACTCTGTTTAAGGATTGGGTCAAATGGTTCATACAAGGCGATTTCAGGATTATCCGTTGCAATATCCACCCAAGGAGAAAACAGAACGAGTTCCTTTGGCTGTGGTAACGAAAGTTCTTTTAAGTAAATAGCAAAACCTAAAGAGAGTCCTCCTCCTGCCGAATCCCCCATGAAAATAATAGAATTCGGATTTGTATTTTCTTCTAAAAGTCCGCGATATAACTTTTCTAACTTCTCATACGTCTCACGGTATTGATGCTTTGGAGCCTTTGGATAAATCGGGAATACCACTTTTGCATCTATCGCCTGCGCTATTTTATGCACCATGTTAAAATGCATCATCGACGGTTGCAGTACATATGCTCCACCATGTAAAAATAGAATTACTTTTTGATTAGCGTCTTTCTTGTCATTCCACACAAACACTTGCATGCCATCGACATCTTTTTCTTGGACATCTACTTTAATGTATTTCTTTGGATTTGTGATTGGAACGTCATTCCCCTTGGCCAATTTATTTAATTCTTGCTCAAATTTTTCTGGATTATCCTTTGAATATATCAGTGGTTTGACAAACAGAAAGAGTAATCGTTCTATCAGATAGCTTGAAAAAGAACGTTCTTCCACTTTTCTTACATAAACTATTCCGCAGCAAACAACTAGTGCTACTATGATTATTGAGATAAAAAATCCACTCATATTCATTCCTTCTTTCATACAAAAAAGGAGCTAAAACGCTCCTTTTTCATTATAACTTTATTGATTAATATACGCTACTAGACCCTCAAAAAGATCTTTTCAGGCAATTAACTACTTTATTCAAATTTTGTCTTATTTGCTTCGTTCGCTGGCTTCATATCGATTTGTAGAAGGTTCACTAAATTCTTATCATCGATGGTTGCATTGCCTTTGTCATCCACCTTAATCGCTAAATAGTGATTGTTTCTATCGTAATAATCCATTCCTTCTAAGTTGACATAGCCATCTCCTCTAAATCCAACGGCAGCTAAGCGGTAAATAAATTTATACAAGAGCGCTTTTGTAAAGTCTGTTTGTCCTTGTGCTTCTTTAACCAGTCCATCGAAGAAAGCTTTATTTTTTGTTTGATAACTTGCTTGTACTTCATATTGGTATAAGTCAACACGTGGTGCTTTTAATTTTAAATACACTGTATCGCCTTCCACTTTATAATCTTCAAGCGTATAAGCTGCTGCTTTCCCTAAGGCATTCGTATTTACCTTTAAGTACATTGGAGCATAGACTTTAACGGGATACTTCACTCCTTGATACTCCACTTCCCCGTCATTAGTAAATGTTGGGCGTGCTTCCTTCAAGTAGTTCACCATGTAATCATTCCAAATATGCGTAAAGAGTTCTTCTTGGCTTGAAGTCCCTGTTGCTTTTAGAAGCACGTCAAAGTTTTCTTGATTGACAAAGACGGCATCCACAAGTTTTAAAGCTTCTAGAACTTTCTTATCAGTAATGCTCTTCTTCTTTTCATTCAAGGTCTCTACTGCTTTTTTAACACCATCCAATTTGTGGGTAATTGTTTTACCACTATTCGATTCAACTAAAGTTTGTTCGTATTTTGTCAGTGGTGCGACCTTTGCATTCCAATCAAATGATGCTGCTGGACTTTTAGCATCCGTTTTTTTATCAGAAGCTACCTGTGTTGTTACTTCACTTGTTGCTTCAGCGGTTTCCTTTGCTGCTTCTGATGTTGATTTAGACTGAGAACATCCCGCTACTACTAGTGATAGAACGGCCACACTCCCTGCTAAAAATCGTTTTGCATTTTTATTCATAAAAGACTCCTCTCAACTCTTATCGAGATTTTTCACGATCACTTGCAATTATTATATCATAATTCTTTGAACCTCAAAAAAATTTTTCTTAATTCCCAATGATAACAAGGAAATAAGCGCATCAAAAAAGCACCCTCACCATCGTGAGAGTGCTCGCTTCATTCATTATTGTAATTTTTCTAAGTCGGCTTGTAAGGCTGCTACTTTTTCTTTTGCAGCTTCTTCATTATCCGCTTTTGCACCGATGTAGAACTTGATTTTTGGTTCTGTACCACTTGGGCGAACTGCAATCCATGATCCGTCTTCTAAAATATATTTCAATACGTTT
>CALALK010000065.1 GCA_937923125.1 uncultured Carnobacterium sp. | reverse complement strand
AAGGAATTCTCCTACAAAAATTATACGAAGAACAAATACGTGAAGAATCAAGCTCATTAAAGCATGTTGAAATCGAATCTGAAGATGATCCAATCGATCTCTTTGACACAGAAGAAAACAAAAAATTAATTATCAAAAAATATCTAGGTCACAAACCCATCGAGGTGTTCGCCGGTGTACTAACTGGTATCGCAATGGCCTTTATTTTAAGAATCTTCTATTAATCGGAGGTACAAAGTGACACAAGAAATTGTTGATATTATTATTATCGGCGGTGGGCCTGTTGGGCTTTTCACCGCCTTTTACGCGGGCTTACGCCAAGCCTCTGTAAAAATTATCGAAACGCTGCCACAACTAGGTGGGCAACCAGGAATGCTTTATCCCGAAAAAATGGTTTATGATATTCCAGCCTTCCCTGAAATTACAGCAGGCGATTTAGTCGAAAACTTGAAAAAGCAGCTCGAACGTTTCCCAGAAACACAATATTGTTTAGAGGAAGAAGCACTCGAATTAAACAAAACAGATTTCGGGTATGAAGTTGTTACTTCAAAGCAAACTCACTTGGCAAAAACGGTGATTATCGCTTGTGGGAACGGCGCCTTCCGTCCACGTAAACTCGATGTAGAAAATGCTGAAACTTATGAAAACAGCAACCTACACTACTTCGTAACGAACTTAGAGCGTTTCCGTAACCGTACTGTAGCCATCTGCGGTGGTGGTGACTCTGCGGTAGACTGGGCTCTTGCCTTGGAACCAATCGCGAAGAAAGTAACGATTGTTCACCGTCGCCCACAATTCCGCGCACAAGAACATAGCGTGAAACAATTGGAAGAATCAAGCGTTGAAATTTTAACACCGTATCTTCCTGACCAAATTATTGGCGATAGTAAAAACATTCAATACGTTGTATTGAAACACTCTAAAGGTGAAGACCAAATTGAACTTCCTGTTGACGATTTTATCGTGAACTATGGCTTCTCTTCTTCTATTGGAGGAATGAAGAACTGGGGATTCGATGTGGTTCGTAACACCATCGTGACAAACAGCCAAATGGAAACGACTCTTCCTGGCGTCTTTGCCGTTGGAGATATCGCAACATACGATGGCAAAGTAAAAATCATCGCGACTGGTTTTGGTGAAGCACCTGTTGCCATTAATGCTGCAATGACTTACGTGAATCCCAATAGCCGTCCGAGCACAATTCACAGCTCATCGATGTTCTAACCGTTTACAAAATTTCAAAAAGAACGCTCAATTCATTTGGGCGTTTTTCTATTTTGTGTTAAAATAAAAAGCTACTCTTTTTAAAAGGGTTTCATAATTTGTCAAAAGGAGGATTTTTCAGATGAAAAGCCCAAAAGAATTACACAATCGCTGTTTAGAATTACTATCTGAGCGTGGTGTAGAATTAGAACAAATTGCTGAATTAGTTTATTTCTTACAAGAAAAATATGTACCAGGATTAACGAAAGAAGAATGCTTATTGAACGTTAATAGCGTATTGAAAAAACGTGAAGTTCAAAATGCCGTTATCACTGGTATCGAAATGGATAAATTAGCAGAAGAAAAGAAATTACATCCATTATTAAACGATGTATTATCTGAAGATGAGCCTTTATACGGTGTCGATGAAATCTTAGCTTTATCGATCGTAAACGTATATGGTTCTATTGGATTTACAAACTACGGTTATATCGATAAAGTAAAACCAGGAATTCTTAAAAACTTAGATGATAAATCAACTGGTAAAGTAAACATCTTCTTAGATGACTTAGTTGGTGCTATTGCTGCCGCTGCAGCAAGCCGTCTAGCTCACAGCATTCCAGCAAAAGAAGAATTAGACTAATCAAGCAAAAAGGATGAAGCACCCCGCTTCATCCTTTTCTAAATAGATAGAGTGATACCGTATACGGTATCACTCTATTTTTTACTATTTAATTTTTATGCTTTTTCCATAAGAAAACTAGTAAGAGAAGCGACGAAATAGAAATCAGCATTCCAAGATGTAATCCTGGTGGCGTATAACTCCAAACAATCTCGTGTTCTCCTTCTGTGATCGAAACACCCATAAAGAAACCGAGCGCTTTTTTTACTTCTTGCTTCTTGCCATCTACTGTTACGCTCCAACCCGAATGGTAAGGAATCGTAAAGGTCGCAAAGGACTGTTCACTATTTGTCACCGTGACATGTGCCTTCACCATCGCATTTGTATACGACTCAATTGTAATATCATTTGCTTTCTTATACTGCGTCAATGCATTTGCAAGCGTTGTAATATCAATCGTATAGAACTTGAAGCCTCGAAGATCCCATTCTTTTGCTTTTGCGTCCTCAATCGCAAAAGTAATCGTTTGGTCTAAGTTTCCATTTCCAATCATCCATAATTGATTTTCATGGAATCGATTCTCGTACGGATAACCGATACCATTTAGCATCACTTTTGATTTAATCACGGAACCTGCTTGGCGTTCTGGAATTTCGACAAAATACAGTTTGTTTGGCTGTAGAGTGAACTTCCATTCAATTTTAGCGGATTCACCTTCATTTGTTAGCGTGTATTTCTCCTGCCCCTTCGTTAAATTCGTCGTCTCTGGTTCTTGGGCGTTCACTTCACTCAATGCGTTTGTTCCAGATAGACCAATCACTTGTAAAAGTTGGTTCACATTCGCTACTGGTTGATTTTTTTCA
>CALALK010000064.1 GCA_937923125.1 uncultured Carnobacterium sp. | reverse complement strand
GGCTCTTCGCTTTATTTCATTTTATCTTATAAAAATTCATGCGTATCAAAGAAGTTTCCTAGTTCTGCTTTGATTGTTTGTGCTTCAGTATCAATCTCTGTAATCTTGATGATTGAAGAGTAGTCTGTTACGTTGTGGTTTGAAACCCCTGATTCACAGAATACAACCGCACCTGCTGTTGTTGAATCAAACTCTTGAATAAGGCTACGCATCCCGTTAATAGTACCGCCGGCTTTCAAGAAATCATCGACGATTAAGACATTTGATCCGCTAGCTAATGTACGTTTTGATAATTCCATTTTCTCAACGCGAGAAGAAGAACCTGAAACGTAGTTAATACTTACTGTAGAACCTTCCGTAATTTTTGAATCACGGCGCACGATGACGAATGGCACGTTTAAGTAGTTCGCAACGGTTTGTGCGATTGGCACCCCTTTTGTTGCAACCGTCATAACGGCATCGATTTTCTTATCTTCGTAAGCAGATGCAATCATTTTCCCTAAATCATGTAATACATCTGGTTTTGCAAGTAAATCAGAAAGGTAAATATATCCCCCTGGCAATAGACGGCTTGCATCGTTCATTTGCTCTCTTAGTTTTTCCGCAGCAGCCAATGCTTGTTCGCGTTTGATTTTCGGAACAAAAATCACGCCCCCTGCAGCACCCGGTACTGTGCGAATAATCCCTACACCTTGCTTTTCAAAAGTCTTCTTGATAATAGCAATATCCTCACTAATAGAAGATTTTGCGGACTGATACAATGCTGTAAATGTTGTTAATGAGATTAACGTATGTGGGTTATCTAATAGACGTTGTGTCATATCGACTAAACGTTCACTTCTTTTTAATTTCATCGTTTCGTCCTCCTTTTTTTCTTTAAGACACTATTATAGTATACACAAAAGTACGGAAATTACAATTTTTTAAACCTGTAATATTCGGGAAATGAGTGATTAAAACCTTGAAAATCAAAAGAATGTTCCTGAATTCATTTAGAAAAACTAAAAACTAGTCTTCTTTCAGGAAATCTACGTTACTATTCCGACCGATTTCAAAGACGCGCGATGTTTCTTTACGCAATTCGATATTGTTTTGATAGTCTTGTTTAAACATACAACTGTATAGAACATCGAGAACGTACGTAATGGAGGCGTCATTGGCAAAGGTCGCAATTTTAGAGTAGAGACGTTCGCGAGAGGAGATACGAAGAACGCAATCAGCCACGCTCGACATGCTATTTTCACCAATACTTGTAATCAAGATAATAGGAATTTTGCGAGCTTTCAATATATTAACAACGCGCATTAAGGTTTCCGTTTCCCCGGAGTAGCTGACCACAAGAGCGCACTCGTCTGGTTCCATTAACGTTGCGGCATAATTTCCTTCTCCTTGGCGCGAATGAACGCGAACTTGTTTGCGGATGCGTTCCATATTATAGCGAAACTCTTCCGTAATTAATAAGTTATTGGATACTGCAAATAAATGAATCGCTTTTGAATCGTTGAAAATCTTAATCGCCTTTTGCAAATCTGCAAAATTGAGGAGAGAGCTTGTTTCCTGAATGGCTTCTTGTTCTAAGAGTGCAATTTTCTTTGCAATCGTAATGAAATTATCTTCCTCTTGGAACGGATAGTTGGCATCAATCGTACCAGGAGCACTTGATAAGTAAGTCAGCTCATTGATATAAGCCTTCTTGAAGTCACTCCAACCGTTGAAGTTGAGGCGCTTTGCTACCTTTACAATAGTAGATTTGGAACTAAACGTTTCTTGCGCGATATCGCTGGTAGATTTATTCTCGATATTTAATTGTTCTTTTTTTAAGTAATCTACAATGATTTGCTCACTATGAGAAAACTTAATATGATCCATACGTTCGGTAATTAGCATAAATTCGCCTTTCTTTTATGAAAATGAGAACAGTGTTTTTTCAAATCAAATGAAAATGAAATGAAAGAGTGAACGCTGTTCAGAAATATAGAAATTTATATAATTGTGATAGTGTTTTCTTTCTTATGATGGTACCATAAATGCTGTAAAGAAGGAAGGGACGGTCCCTTCAAAAAAATGCAAAAGAGGTGCAGTATGAGCTATCAAGATTTAGCTAAAGAAATTCTGTCGCAAGTCGGTGGAAAAGAAAATATTCAACAATTAACACACTGTGCAACACGTCTTCGTTTCGTGTTAAACGACAACAGCAAGGCAAACACAGACGCTCTTAAGAAAACAAAAGGCGTTGTTGGTGTTGCTGAAGCTGGTGGACAATATCAAGTCATCATCGGTAGTGACGTTCAAAGTGTATATCGTCCATTAATGGAATTAGCAGGATTAAAAGAGGATGCTAGTGACAATGCAGAAGCGCCTCATCAATCACCACTTGAAAAAGTACTTGCAGTTATTTCTGGTATTTTTACACCAATCTTACCAATTATCACTGCAGCCGGTATGATTAAAGCCGTTCTTTCTATTTTAGTCGTATTCAAAATCGTGACAACGAAAGACCAAAACTATCAAGTATTAAACTTCATCGGAGACGCAGGTTTCTACTTCCTACCAGTCTTCCTTGGGGGAACCGCTGCAAAACAATTTAAAGCCAACACATACTTAGGGATGTTAATGGGGGCAACACTCTTACACCCAACATTTACAGCAATGGTTGCGAACTTTAAAGAGACAGGTGCTGGAATTGAATTATTTGGAATTCCATTCTCACCAGTAGGGTACTCATCAACAGTTATCCCAGTGATTTTAGGCGTTTGGTTCATGAGTTATGTAGAACGTTTTGCAGATCGCATTTCACCAAAAGCGATTAAGTTCTTCTCAGTACCATTAATCACAGCATTAATTACTTCTGTCGTAATGTTCTCAGCATTAGGCCCAATTGGATCAATTATCGGTCAATATTTAGGCGATTTCTTCAAATGGTTAGAAACATTTGGTCCATGGGTAGTACCAACAGTTGTCGGTATTTTTAGTCCATTCCTTGTAATGACAGGAACTCACTACGGACTTGTATCGATTGGTATCAACAACCGTTTGACACTTGGATATGATACCGTTGCCCAACCAGGGATGTTGGCCTCAAACGTTGCTCAAGGTGGAGCAGCACTTGCGATTGCATTTAAAACAAAAGACACAGATAAAAAAGCTCTTGCAACTTCAGCAGGGATTACAGCAGTTTTCGGGATTACAGAACCAGCATTATATGGGGTTACTTTACAAAACCGTGCTGCAATGATTGGAACAATGGCTGCCGGTGGGATTGCTGGATTCTTCCTTGGAATTATGAACGCTCGTAACTTTACAGGTGGGTCTCCAGGTTTATTAACAATCATGGCGTATGTGGGAGAAAACACATTCTACTATTTATATGTCGCGATTGCTGGGTTAATCCTTTCAGTAGTACTTTCATTCATCATTACGTACTTCTTGTATAAGGATGAAGAGGGAATTGGATTAACTTCAGAAGAAGTAGTTCCAACAGAAGCATTAGCTGCACCAGTAGCAGGAAAAGTCGTTCCTTTATCAAAAGTAGAAGATGCGATCTTCTCTTCAGAAATGTTAGGAAAAGGAATTGCTATTTTACCAGAAGAAAATATTGTGAAATCACCAGTCAAAGGTGAAATTGTTACCATTTTTGATACACAACATGCTATTGGTTTAAAAACAGATGATGACGTAGAAGTGTTAATCCATATCGGAATCGACACTGTAAACTTAAAAGGGCAACACTTCAATGCCTTAGCAAAAGTTGGAGACCGTGTCGAAGTCGGAACACCAATAATGGAAGTGGATTTCGCAGCAGTTAAAGAAGCTGGATATGACATCATCACTCCAGTTGTCGTAACGAATACAGCAGCATTTAAAAATATTCTTGGAACAGATCAAGAACACGCAACAAGTGGAGACTTAGTCGTAACAATCGAACGTTAAAAATTAGGGAGGAGAGTAGAATTTCGCACAGGAAGACTACTCTTTCTTCATGACTTGGAGGTCAAACAAATGGCAAGATTACAAGACGGATTTTTATGGGGTGGCGCAACAGCTGCCAATCAAGTAGAAGGTGGCTATAACGAAGGCGGAAAAGGCCTTGCGTCAGTAGATGTGATTCCAAAAGGCGAGTTTCGTTTTCCAATCATGCGTGGAGAAATGAGCTACAAAGACTTACCACAAGACAGCTACTACCCAGCGCGTGAAGCGGTAGATTTCTATCATCACTGGGAAGAAGATTTAGATTTAATGGCGGAAATGGGCTTCAAAGCGTACCGTTTCTCTGTTTCTTGGGCACGTATTTTCCCAACAGGAGTCGAAGAGACACCAAATGAAGAAGGGTTACGTTTCTACGAACAAATCGTGGATGGGCTGATGGCACGAGGCATCGAGCCTATTGTGACACTCTGCCACTTTGATATTCCACTGTACTTAGTGGACACTTACGGATCTTGGAAGAACCGTAAAGTAGTGGATTGCTATGTGAAGTTCTGTAAAGCGTTATTCGAACGTTTCGGTAAAAAAGTTAAATACTATATGACATTTAATGAAATCAACATGATTTTACACTTACCTTTCCTAGGTGCTGGACTTCCTTTTGAAGAAGGTGAAGATAAAACACAAGGAATTTATCAAGCGGCTCATCATGAACTTGTGGCGAGTGCCCTCGTGACGAAATTAGCCAAAGAATACAATCCAGACGTACAAATCGGATGTATGATTGCGGCAGGACAATACTATGCGCAAACTTGTCATCCAAACGATGTCTTAGACTCAATGGAGAAGAACCGTAACAACTTCTTCTTCGTGGATGTACAATCACGAGGCGAGTATCCTCGTTACGCATTGAAATTCATGGAACGTGAAGGAATTAAGCTAGAGATTGAAGAAGGCGACTTTGAAATCTTAAAAGAGAACACAGTTGATTTTATCGGATTCAGCTACTATTCTTCGCGCTTAACAGGGACATTAAATCAAGACGGCGAGAAAACAAGCGGTAATGTCTTCCCAACATTGAAGAATCCGTACTTGGAACGTAGCGAGTGGGGATGGCAAATCGACCCAGTAGGACTTCGCATTACGATGAACGCATTGTACGAGCGTTATCAAAAACCACTCTTTATCGTGGAAAATGGCTTAGGTGCTAACGATGTTCCTGAAGCAGATGGAACGATTAATGATGATTATCGTATCGATTACTTACGTCGTCACATCGAGCAAATGATTCTTGCGGTGGAAGAAGATGGCGTAGAGTTGATTGGATATACACCATGGGGCTGGATTGATATTGTTTCAGCTTCAACAGGAGAGATGAAGAAGCGTTATGGTTTCGTGTATGTTGATAAGGACAATGACGGAAATGGTACGCTAAAACGTTCGAAGAAAAAATCATTCTTCTGGTATAAAGATGTCATTGCTTCTAATGGAGAAGTGTTATAAAAATAAGGCAAATAAAGGTGTGAAGAGCCTCTTAAGAAGGTTCGATTACTTCGAATCCTTACGGATATCTTCATAATAGCGGTAACGTTGCACCGGTTCGAGCCTAAGGTCTCTCACCTTTAAAACCTCAAAGAGGGCGTAAGGATTTTTAATCCTACGCCCTCTTATTCGTTTTAATGCGAATTCACGTTACTGCTATTATAGAATCCGTGGATTCTCAGTAATCTCAATCTTAGCTAGCTTAATCTACTATTTAGCCTATTTTATAAACACTTCGGGTTTTCAGTAAAACTTAATATAGAAGTAAATTTTTATCAAACAACTCTCTACAGTTTAAATGCGTTTGAGTTCGATGCCAACAACGCCATATTGAGCTTGTTTTTCTTTTGAATAGTAAGTCAACATGTCATCGGGATGTGCGTTCTCCACGTCTTCTGGAGTATAACCGCATTTTAATAGCGGTAGGTTCTCGTACAGTTCTGCAAAGTTTTTAAAAACATGCAACTGAACCACTTCGCAGAGTGTTGTTTGCGAAGCGTCCTCGGTATTGGTAAATCGAATCTGATCACCAATTTGAATCGATTGACGCTTTTCATCGTAGAGACGAAGTTCAATCGTTTTTTGACCGGAGGCAATAGAAGCATACGGTTTTGGAAAGAGAGTCATCTCATGAAGCATGACTAGTTCTCCTTGTTTTAAAACGAATTTTTCAACGGCAACAGCAACACCATCTTCGTCGTTCGTTGTTGTCACGAAGTTAGCAATTTCTTTAATCGAATCAATCGCATTTCCCATCGCAACCCCAAGGCCAGCGTATTCAATCATGTCACGATCGTTTTCGTGGTCACCAAGGCACATTACTTCATCGCGTGTAAGGCCAAGTTTATCGGCTAGATGATGCACGGCTTTTCCTTTGCTCGCTTCAGGGTGAATCACTTCGAGGTAGAAGCCCGCACTACGGAAAATGTTGTAGCGGCTCTTGAAGTCGTCAGAAAGATTTGGTATTAATTCTTCTAACACTTCAGGTTCATCCACAAACATGATTTTGACGAATTCTTTATCGGTTGGAATGTCTTTGTATAATTGGTGCACGATTGGCATCCCTACAAGTTCACTTTCATGAATCGAGTATTTACCAACTGTTGCAGTTGGAACGTAAATCGCTTCTTCGTCGATGGCGTGGTAGTGCACATTGTATTTTGTAGCGTAGTCGTTCACGCGCTCTAGGTCATCATGTGTCATTGAGAAGCGAACGAGTGCTTTTTTCGAACCTGTTTGTTGCACCAGAGTTCCGTTGTACGTCACGACATAATCGTGGTCGTTCACGAGGTCGAGTTCTTGAAGCAATCCTTCTACACCAGGATATGGGCGTCCTGTACAAAGAACCACATAGACTCCTTGTGCGCTTGCGGCGTTTAAAGCAGCCTTTACGCGTGGTGTGATTTCGCGTTTTGAATTGAGTAGTGTGCCGTCGATATCGATGGCGATTAATTTGATAGCCATAGTTCCTCCTTGAAAATTGTTCAATAGCGTTAAGTAGTGTTTTGAGCTGGATAATTGGACGTCTTTAAAATAAGAATCTGAGCAAAAATACAGCAATTCTACATCCTTCCATTACGTAAAACTTTCGGAGAGCTCCGTAAAATATGGAAAACACAATATACCTTATAAGGTATATTGTGTTTTTTTATTTATAAAAAGTAATTGGTAGATGATGCTCACATCCTGTGTAGTTGAGTTCACAATCGCAGAAATGGCGTGCGTTTCCCGAAACGTCCGCACGACTCGTTCCGAGTCCCTTCC
>CALALK010000063.1 GCA_937923125.1 uncultured Carnobacterium sp. | reverse complement strand
TATAGCGTGGGTCTTGGGCCTGTTTTGCAGCTTCTTCCTCGCTAAGCAGTGGAGGCATCACATCATACGAGCGTCTCCAAAGCAACACTTGTTCTTCACCGTATTTTTCGCGTGTTTCTTGCTTGTTGAGTCCTTGTAAGGCTCCATAGTGGCGTTCGTTTAATCGCCAGCTCTTTGTTTCTGGTAAATAGTCTTGATTTAATTCAGACAAGACGATGTGTCCTGTGTGGATGGCTCTTTTTAATACTGATAAATAGACATGATCGAATTGGACGCCTAATGAACGCAACATTTCCCCTGCATGATGCGCTTCTTCTACCCCTTTAGGAGTTAATTCCACATCGCTCCAACCGGTAAATAAATTGAGGGCGTTCCATTCACTTTCTCCATGTCTAACAAATACTAATTTCATGTTCATTCCTTCTTTCTGAATTTCTACTTATATTGTACGCCTGTTCTCAGAAAGTTTCAAAGAACGGCGCCCGATGTGTTGCTATTTGCCCTAAATCATCATTTAGTGGTAAAATAAGCTGATATCTATTTCATTAGATGATTGGTAGAAACACTACCTGAAAGGAACATTATGAAATTACTAACGATTATCGAAAAAATAAAACGATTCTCGAATCAGGACTTAGCGCTGTACTTACTCATTATCAGCAGCTTCCTTCCGTTTTATTTATTCCTAACATTGTTCGTCTTATATTTTATCCTTCTCGCCTTTACGGGAAAATTAAAACAAGTCCTTAAAGACCTACTAGCTCACCCGTTCTTATTGGCGTTTATCGGATTTAGCTTTATCGTATCGATGGTAGCCGGTAACTATATCGGTGCTGGTATCACTGTAGGATTTTTGATGTATGCGATATTCTTTAAATACTATCAAAGACGATTGACACCGGACTTTTTCCATATCGTTCTACAGACAGTCTTACTCCTCAGCATTTTCGCCGCGGGATTTGCGTTCTTAGAACACTACGAAATCGTTCATAAATTTAACTACACCTTCCTATCACCAAAGATGCAAGTATGGCACCAAAACCGTGCGGAAGTAACGTTCTTTAATCCGAACTACTACGGAATTTTTTGTTGCTTCTGTATTATGATTGCCTTCTACTTACTCAGCATCACGAAGAGTTGGTTCTGGAAGTTCATCGGCGCTGTCGCGATTGGCATTAACCTATTCGGCCTCAGCTTCACTCAAAACCGAACTGCTTTCCCAGCGATTATCTGTGGAGCGATTATTTACCTCTTCACAACGATTCGTAGCTCGAAAGCATTCTGGCTCAGCATCGCCGCATTTGGCATTGGACTCATGTTCCTCTTCTCAAATGACATCGGTGTTCGTATGGGAAGCTTTGGCTCATCCATGGAAGAACGCATTTCGATTTGGAATGCCGGTATGGTTCTCTTTAAACAAAATCCATGGTTCGGGGAAGGACCACTGACCTACTTGCATAGTTTTGCAAGAATCGGCGCCAGATACCACGAACACGCGCACAGTTTATATATCGATACCATTTCAAGCTACGGAATTATCGGAACGCTGCTTTTACTGATTTCTACTCTTCAACCAGTACGCATGCTACTGGAAATGAGTCGCGATCCAAAGAAACGTCCAATCGTTGGACTCTACGTTTCGTTTATCGTTGTACTCTTCGTTCACGGTATCTTCGATGTTGCCATCCTTTGGGTACAAAGTGCATTCCTATTCTTACTAGTAATGACAAGTATTCCAATGTGGATGAAACAAGAAGAAAACGTCATGCCACATAAATAAACGACAAAAAGAAATCCCAAGATTCACTTCGGTGAACCTTGGGATTTTTTGTGTGCTGTTATTTTGTTAAGTTACGGATATTTTTGAAGATATCTTTATGATTTTCAA
>CALALK010000062.1 GCA_937923125.1 uncultured Carnobacterium sp. | reverse complement strand
TGGAATGCCTAAAAACCATGTTTGGGAAAGTGCTGGAAGCTTGAACGCTCAAGGAGAACACTTCATCGCAAACATGCCAACAGAAGAAGTCTTCTCAGCTCCTGACTTCCGCGTAGCTGAAGGATATGTATCAAGTACAAAACCATTAAGCTACAACGGAAACATTATCGAAGGAATCAAAGTAACTTTCAAAGACGGTCAAATCACAGAAGTATCTGCTGAAAAAGGCGACCAAGTAATGAAAGACTTAGTATTTGAAAACAATGGTGCTCGTGGATTAGGTGAAGTAGCGTTAGTAAGTGACCCATCACCAATCTCACAATCAGGCATTACATTCTTCAACACATTATTTGATGAAAATGCATCAAACCACTTAGCAATCGGTTCTGCTTATGCAACAAGCGTTAAAGGTGGAGAAAACTTCGAAACTGAAGAAGAATTAAGAGAAGCTGGATTAAACCGTGCGGATGTTCACGTGGACTTCATGATCGGTGGACCAGAAATGAACGTGGATGGTATCCGTGAAGACGGTACTGTTGTTCCAATCTTCCGTAACGGAGACTGGGCTATCTAATTTAATAGATTAAAAAGTATAAGGAACGAACTTTGAGAGAAGTTCATTCCTTTTTTGTGTTGTTATAAGAAAAATTAATACATCTATAAGAAAAATCAATTGGTAATATTTTCACAAGGAGGGTACAATAAAAACAGAAGAATCCTTATAAAGTTCGTAATAATTCAATGAGTTCTAAGATGTTTTGCGAATATGTTTCTTTTGGACGATAAGCAACTCCAATTGGGAAAAATCCATTTTTATCGATGAGAGGAATCCATACGAGTTCATCATCTGAATAAAATTCTTTATATTCCAGAGCCATGATGCAAACGGAGTTAAAGGTTGCAAGACTGGCAAGGAGTACTTCCCAGTTGTCGTCTACGTAAACGATATTCGGTTCAAAGCCAAAATGTCTAGAGCGTTGGTGTAATAATTTCCCAAGCATAAAGTGTTCGGATAAGGTGCTAAAACGTTCCTCCTTCAAATCTTCAAAGGTAACAGAGTCTCTCGAAGCTAGGGGATGACCCTTAGGAACGACAAGACTCGCCTGATAACCAGCGAAA
>CALALK010000061.1 GCA_937923125.1 uncultured Carnobacterium sp. | reverse complement strand
TGGTACGTGGCCTCGATTACTACCAAGATACGATTTTTGAAATCATGACAGATTCTAAATCATTTGGTGCCAAAACTACAATTTGTGGCGGTGGACGATATGACGGTCTTGTACAAGAACTTGATGGACCAGAAACACCAGGATTTGGATTTGGCCTTGGAATCGAACGTCTTGTGTTATTAATGAAAGACGAACAAGTAGAAGTTCCTGAATTACAAGAATTGGATGTTTATGTGGTTGGTCTTGGAGAAGCAACTGAAGAGGAAGTATTAAAACTTTCTATTTCACTTCGTCAACAAGGATACTCAGTAGACCGTGATTTCTTTGGACGTAAAGCAAAACCACAATTCAAGAACGCTCAAAAATATGGCGCAAAAGTGGTCATCACACTAGGTGAAGAAGAATTAGAAACAAAACAAGTACCAGTGAAAGTTATGAAGACTGGTAAAGAAGTAAAAGTCGACTTACAAGAGCTATATAGCGATTTCGATAGTATCTATCGACAAATCACAATGGATACTACGGCGATTGATGAGTACTTCGGTAACTAGAAAGAGGGATGGATATGAAAAGAAGAACAGAATATTGTGGATTAATCAGTGAAAAATTAGTAGGACAAACAGTAACGCTAGATGGTTGGGTGGCAAAACGTCGTGACCATGGTGGAGTTATCTTTATCGATTTACGCGACCGCGAAGGTATTATGCAAGTTGTCTTCAACCCTACGCGTAACCAAGAAACTTTTGAAATCGCAGAAAAATTACGTTCTGAATACGTGATTCAAGTAACAGGGGAAGTTGCTTATCGTGGAGAAGGCCTAGAAAACCCAAACCTTAAAACTGGTAAATTTGAATTATTAGTCGATGAAGTAGAAGTGTTCTCTCAAGCAAAAACTTCTCCAATCTATATCGATGACGAACAAAAAGCATCAGAAGAATTACGTTTGAAATATCGTTACTTAGATATTCGTCGTCGCCCAGTATTAGAAAACTTACGCTTACGTCACAAAGCGACACGTTCAATTCGTGAATATTTAGATGGCGAAGGATATATCGACGTTGAAACTCCAATTTTGGCTAAATCTACACCAGAAGGAGCACGTGACTATTTAGTACCATCACGTGTTCACGAAGGAAGCTTCTACGCTTTACCTCAATCACCACAAACATTTAAACAATTGTTAATGGGTGCTGGATTAGACCGTTACTACCAAATCGTTCGTTGCTTCCGTGACGAAGACTTACGTGGAGACCGTCAACCAGAATTTACACAAGTCGATATCGAAACAAGTTTCCTATCCGCTGAAGAAATTCAAGAAATGATGGAAGGCTTATTGAAGAAAGTAATGAAAGACACATTGGATGTGGATGTTCAAACGCCATTCCCTCGTATTTCATTTGCTGAAGCGATGGCTCGTTATGGTAACGATAAACCAGATACTCGTTTTGATTTAGAGTTAATCGACGTGAGCGAGATCATGAAAGATTCAGACCTTAAAGTGTTCAGTTCATGTGTCGAAAACGGCGGAGAAGTTAAAGTTCTTAACTTAAAAGGGCTCGCTTCAGAGTATTCTCGTAAAGATGCAGATAGCTTAGCGGACTTTGTAGCAAAATTCGGTGCTAAAGGATTAGCTTGGATTAAAGTGGAAGAAGATGGCCTAAAAGGACCTATCGCGAAATTCCTCGTAAACCAAGAAGCAGCTTTCCGTGAACGTATTAATGCTGAAGTAGGAGACATCGTATTCTTCTGTGCAGACAAACCAGCAGTCGTTGCACAATCATTATCTGAATTACGTTTACACTTCGGTAAGAAACACAATTTAATTGATACAAACAAATTTAACTTCCTATGGGTTGTTGATTGGCCATTATTAGAACATGATGCTGAAGAAGACCGTTATGTAGCGATGCACCACCCATTCACTCGTCCAGTGAACGAAGACTTCCAAGCGTTAATCGATAATCCAGCTGCAGCGAAAGCACAAGCCTACGATATCGTATTAAACGGTTATGAATTAGGTGGAGGTTCATTACGTATTTATCGTCGCGACATGCAAGAAGCGATGTTTAAAGTTTTAGGATTTACAAAAGAATCTGCTGAAAGTCAATTTGGATTCTTATTAGACGCATTAGACTACGGATTCCCACCACATGGAGGAATTGCGCTTGGTTTAGACCGTTTAGTAATGTTATTAGCTGGTGAAGATAACATCCGTGAAGTTATCGCGTTTCCTAAGAACAGCTCAGCAGTGGATCCAATGACACAAGCTCCAAGTGAAGTGTCAGCAAAACAATTAGATGAGCTTTCATTAAAAATCAAATAAGACATGAATGGAATTTTAAAAGGAGGAAGAAACTTTGAAGAGTAGTAAAGGAGTTGTGTTTAAACGACAACAACGTATCCTTCAGCTTTTACAAGAAAACCACGAGATGTCTGTTGAAGACTTATCAAAAGAGTTAGAAGTTTCTGAAATCACCATTCGAAGAGATTTACAACAATTTGAAGATCAAGGAGTTATCGAGCGCTTCTACGGAGGCGCCCGCTACCTTGCTGGAAAAATTAAACAAGAGAATGTGGAACAAATCCAATATAATTCCATGAAAAAAAATATCGCAAGAAGAGCCGCGGGATTAGTACGAGATCATGATATGGTCTTTATTAACTCAGGCTCTACTGCCTTTTTGTTATTAAATTTTCTAGCGGATGCCAACGTTACGATTTTAACGAATAATGGTCGTTCCATCTTCAAAAAACCATCTACGAAAGCATCCGTTGTGATTAGTGGAGGGGAAATTTTCGAGCAGAAAAAATCTCTCGTTGGGGATTTTGCGATTAACTCTTTTTCAAAAGCGAGAGCAGATATTTGTTTCTTAGGCGTTGGGGGAATCAGTAAAAATGGTATTTCCACTTACGCACTTCCAGAAACTGCTGTGAATCGTGTCATTTTAGAGCGTACGACAGGACATCGAATTATCGTTACGGAAGGGTTTAAGGTCGGTCGTGATTCGAACTTTCATACTGCTGACTGTAATATGATTACTCATTTAATTACAGACCACACAGCAGATCCTAAAACCGTTGCTTATTTAAAGAGTATTGGTGTGAAAGTGTTATTTATTTCATAGTGAAAAAGAATGTAGAGGTATAAAATGATTGAATTAGGAGAACGATTAACACGCGTGGCTAGTTTTGTTCCAAACGGATCAAAAGTATGTGACGTTGGTAGCGACCATGCTTATTTACCAGTGTACTTAATCCAAAACGACCAAATAACTTCTGCTATCGCAGGAGAAGTTGTAGAAGGTCCCTATTTGTCTGCCAAGCAAACCGTTCGTGATTATCGGATGGAAAATCGTATAGAAGTTCGATTAGGAGATGGTCTTCAAATCCTCTCCAAAGAAGACGATATTACAGCTGTCACGATTTGTGGAATGGGTGGAGAACTCATTTCTAGAATTCTTGAGGCTGGATACAGTGGCGGTCATATAAAC
>CALALK010000060.1 GCA_937923125.1 uncultured Carnobacterium sp. | reverse complement strand
AGAAACCAACGCCGATGAAATGGCGAGCATTTGTCATTCAAGATGAAAAGGGACGATTTTTAGTAGAGAAGAATACGCAAGCGGACCTGTTGAGTGGTTTTTGGCATTTTCCACTGATTCGTGATTTTAGTACGGTGGGAGAATCGATTGATTTATTCGAAGGAGTAGCCGAAGAAAATTCGACTTATGAAATAAACCAAAATATCCCGCTTGAAGTTCAGTTTGAAAGTCTTTATAAAATGAAGCTTCAACCAACTCGCATTTTACCGAAAACCGTAAAACATATTTTCAGTCACCAACGCTGGGACATTGAGTTGCAATGCGCAACGGCTTCAGGCACGTTAGAACAGCATGCAACACGTACATTGCAATGGGTCACAAAAGAGGAGATGGCGCAACTGCCACTCTCAAGAGTACAAGGGAAGATGTGTGAATTACTCGCTTCTCAAGAACTTTTATAAGGAGAATCACAGCTAATCTGATTTTTGTTCACAGAATGGTAGAAATATGCTATACTACTAATGATTTGAAATAACTAAGAGTTTACTCTTAAATAGATATAGAAAGTTGGATATAGTGGTGCAGAATCCCAGAGAAGGAGAATTCATCACTGTCAAGAGTTATAAACATGATGGTAGTCTTCATCGCACTTGGCGCGATAGCATGATTTTGAAGACAAGCGATCAAGCAATTATCGCTTGTAATGATCATACTCTTGTGACTGAGTCCGACGGTAGAAGATGGTTGACGAGAGAGCCAGCGTTATTGTATTACCATAAACATTATTGGTTCAATGTCGTAACGATGATTCGTCAAAAAGGAATTTCTTACTATTGTAATCTTGCTTCACCTTATGTATTAGATGCAGAAGCGTTGAAATATATTGATTACGATTTAGATATCAAGATTTTCCCTGATGGCGAAAAGAGATTGCTAGATGTCGATGAATATGAATTGCATCGCCGTCAAATGCATTATTCAAAAGAGATTGATCAAATCTTAAAGGCAAACGTTGAGATTCTTGTGGATTGGATCAATAACAAAAAAGGGCCGTTCTCGCCTGAATATGTCGATTTATGGTATGAAAGATATATTCAATTAACCTATCGTAAATCATAACTCATGATAGCTGAGTTGAAAAAGCAAGTAGCAAAGGCTGCTTGCTTTTTGTTTTTGTAGGATAAATTTTGAAAACCTTCTATTAATAGACAAGAGCTTTTGGTAAAATAGGGCTAGAGCTAAGGAGGGATTCCCATGTCAAAAATCAAAGAGTTACAACTAAGTTCAGATATCCGTGGTATTGCTATTGGAACAGAAGAGTTTGATGCAACGTTAACGGTAGAAGAGAGTCGTTTAATCGCGAGTGCTTTTGTGAAATGGCTACAGAAACGTTATCCATCTAAAGTGGTGACGGAATTAGTTGTTGGGGTTGGTCGTGATAGTCGCATTAGTGGGCCGGACTTAACAAGAGAATTTATTCAAGTGTTGTCAGCTTTTGACGTTCGCGTGATTGATTTTGAAATGGCGACAACCCCAAGTATGTTTATGGCAACGCAGTTTGAAGAATTTAACTGCGACGCAACCGTGATGTTCACTGCCAGTCATTTACCTTTCTATTATAATGGTTTGAAATTCTTCACACGTGAGGGTGGATTAGAAGCAAGCGATATTCGTGACATCATTGCTTTGGTAGACGAGAAAGAAGAAATCCCACAAGAACCTGTTTCTACTATAGAAGTAAAAAGTATTTTTGAACGATACAGCCGTCACTTGGTAGAGTTGATTCGTAAAGGGAGCGGTAGCGAGAAAGAAAAACCGCTCGAAGGACTTCATATTATTGTGGATGCTGGAAATGGTGCTGGTGGATTTTATGCAGCAAGTGTACTAGAAGAGTTAGGTGCTAATACTGAAGGTTCACAATTCCTAGAACCAGATGGAACGTTCCCGAATCATATTCCGAATCCAGACAATAAAGAAGCGATGGAAAGTATTAAGAATCAGGTTCTTGCAGTAGGTGCAGATTATGGTGTGATTTTTGATACGGATGTAGATAGAGCGGCAGTTGTAACAGGTGATGGGGAGTTGCTTAATAGAAATAATCTGATTGCAGTGCTTAGTGTAATTGCCATTAGTGAACACCCTGGAACTACAATCGTGACGAACTCACCTACAACTGAACACTTGAAGAGATTTATTACAGAACTAGGCGGCCATCAATATCGTTATATTTCTGGGTACCGTAATGTTATCAATAAAGCTATCGAGTTAAATAAAGCTGGTACGGATTGTCAATTAGCGATTGAGACTAGTGGACATGCAGCGTTTAAAGAAAACTACTTCCTTGATGATGGAGCTTATGTAGTTGCAAAGATTTTAATGCTTATTCCAAGATTAATTGAACGTGGGGCAACATTAGACCAACTTATTCAACGGTTAGTTCAACCAAAAGAAGTCGTAGAAGTTCGCTTTAAGATTGAAACAGACGATTTCAAAGCTTACGGCAACGAAGTGATTAAAGAATTCCCGCAGTGGATTCCACAAGACTGGATTGTAAATCCCGAAAACGAAGAGGGAGTTCGGATTGATTTCAAAGGTAAGTACGGAGAAGGGTGGTTGTTATTACGCATGAGTTTACATGAACCATTGCTCGTTCTTCAAATTGAAAATGATATAGTTGGATATCAAGGAGAAATTCTAGATACAATTCAGAAAATCATGAATCGTTACCCGAAAATCAATCAAAATAAGCTCGAAGCTTTACTAAAATAACAATCTAAAAAAGATACAGTTTGCAGATTCTGTGAACTGTATTATTTTTTTTAGAATTCTACGTCTTTTCAGTTGCAAACCTTCTTTGGTTATGATAAATTAATATCACTGTTGAGCGAACGTTCGCTTATAAAACAGTTTCA
>CALALK010000059.1 GCA_937923125.1 uncultured Carnobacterium sp. | reverse complement strand
TGCAGTAGAAATTCGAAATCGTCTGAATGGAGGAGAGTGGGCAACAAGCGGAAAGGTTGAGTCTAAGGAGACTTTCTATGTACTTGATGAAGAATTTGTGAGTCGAAGTCGTGTCGATTGGCAAGTGCGCATTTGGAATGAAGAGGATGAAGTAAGTGACTGGAGCGACGTTGCTTCATTTGAAATAGGACTTCTTAATAAAGGAGATTGGAAAGCTGAGTGGATTGAACCGGAAGAGGATATTGATTCAAGTGAGCATCAGCCTGCTTCCGTTGTTCGTAAAACTTTTACAGTATCCAATACAAATAATGCACGCCTTTATATTACAGCTCTTGGTCTTTATGAAGCCAAATTGAATGGACACCGCGTTGGAGAGTTTGTGTTAGCGCCAGGAACTTCAACTTATGAAAAACGCGTCCATTATCAAACATACGATATTTCAACTCTTCTCATTAAAGGAGAGAACACACTTGAGGTCACAATGGGAGACGGTTGGTTCCGTAGTGTCTCAGGAGTAGACGGTATTCGTAATTTATTTGGAGAAAGAATTGCATTAATCGCACAAATAGAAGTGGATGGTCATCCTATTTGCGTAACTAATGATTCTTGGGAAGCGAGTCAGTCTGGACCAATTCGATACAATGATATGCAACAAGGGGAAGTCGTAGATTTACAAATTGATTCTATAAAAGACTGGCATCCAATTAGAGTTGCAAGTCAATCTAAAGAAATATTGTATTGTTCGAATGCACCGATTGTAAAAGAACATGAGAACTTCAAAGGGCGTTTATTTCAAAATCCAAATAGGCAATGGATTGTCGACTTTGGTCAAAATATTGCTGGGTTCGTAGAAGTTAGTTTTGAAGGACAGGCAGGAAGTACAGTAACTCTAACGCATGGGGAGACACTAGATGCAGAAGGAAACTTCACAAATGAAAATTTCCAAGATCGATCTCGTCATAAAGAAGGTGGAACACATCAACGTCTCACGATTTATGCAAAGGAAGGCCTAAATCACTATAAAACAAGATTCTCGATTTTTGGATTCCGCTATGCACTCGTTGAAACAGATTTAGACATGACAAATGCGACGTTTACAGCTATTGCTGTTTATTCTGATTTTCCTGTCATTGGAACATTTGAAAGTGGTAATGAAAAATTAAATCAATTTGTACAAAATACGTTATGGAGTCTTAAGAGTAATTTTGTCGATGTACCAACTGATTGTCCAACACGTGAACGTGCTGCGTGGACAGGAGATATTGGTGTCTTTGTCGATACAGCTCTTAATTTTACAGATTCGGTAGCCTTCCTTGAAAAATGGTTAGAAGAATGTCGATTAAATCAACACGAAGATGGTAAGATTGCAA
>CALALK010000058.1 GCA_937923125.1 uncultured Carnobacterium sp. | reverse complement strand
GCGGATATTTCGGGAAACGCACGCCATTTCTGCGATGGCGAGTTCAACTCCAAGATACGAGAGAAATCCTTCACAGTGCGAAGGATTTGGGTGTGGGCATTGCTACTCGTATCATAATTCGTTCCTTTAAGACAATACTCTACTCTGTTTTAGCAGTATTAACTCATCCTCAAGAAAGTCAATAAACCACTGTGTCAGACTCAGTGCTCATACAAATTTGGATTTTTTTCAAAGCAAAAAAGTGCTAATAGGAAGATTCATCCAATAATAATACAGTTAATTAAAACGAACTTAAAACAATTTGCCTCGCAACAGTAAAACACCCAGCTCTCACTAGGTGTTTATCTACTATTATTCTTCAGTTGCTTTCGTTCCCTCAAGCGTCCATTTCAAGTACGCATCCATAAACGGATCTAAATCTCCATCCATGACCGCACCAATATTTCCTGTCTCATATCCAGAACGTAAATCTTTTACCATTGAATAAGGATGGAACACATAGTTACGAATTTGAGAACCCCAGGCGATATCCTTTTGTTCTCCACGAATGGCTGCTAGTTCGGCAGCTTTCTTTTCTTCTTCTAATTGGAATAATTTCGCCTTCAACATCGCCATCGCTTGGTCTCTGTTTTTAAATTGAGAACGTTGCGCCTGACTCTGCGTCACGATTCCAGTTGGAATATGCGTAATACGAACCGCAGAAGACGTCTTATTAATATGTTGTCCACCAGCACCACTTGCACGGTACACATCCACTTTTAAGTCATCTGGATTAATTTCAATATCAATATCTCCGTCCATTTGCGGAACGACATCCACCGAACAGAAGGATGTATGACGTTTCCCAGCTGCATCAAACGGCGAAATACGAACGAGACGATGCACCCCTTTTTCAGAGCGTAAGTACCCGTAAGCATTTAACCCTTCAATCGACAAGGTTACAGATTTAATCCCTGCTTCATCCCCATCTTGATAGTCCACTGTTTCAACACGGTAGCCATGTTTTTCAGCCCAACGCATATACATACGAAGCAGCATACTTCCCCAGTCTTGCGATTCCGTACCACCCGCACCTGGATGGATTTCTAAGATGGCACTGTTCTTATCATGTGGACCGTTCAGCAACATACTTAATTCGTACTGTTGCAAGTCCTTCTCAAGAGACTGAATCGCTTCAACGATTTCCGCATGTACTTCTTCATCTGGCTCTTCTTTATACATTTCAAATAACAAACCCGTCTCTTCATGCGCTAATTCCATTTTATGGAAAGTATCATAAATAGACTTTAATTCATTATTCTTTTGAATGACTTGGTTCGCTTTTTCGCTATCATCCCAAAATGATGGTTCAGACATCTCTTGCTCATAGGCTGCGATATCTTCTTCTAAGCGATCTAAGTCAAAGAGACCTCCTATAACTGATGATTTGTTCGTTCATGGCCTCAAGCGCATTTCTAATTTCACTAATTTCCATACTGACCTCTTTCTAAAAGAAAACGGCGAAATGCTTCGCCGTCTCCCTTTGTTATTAAGCTTTTTCTGAATCGTCGTCAGAAGTTCTGTCGTGACCTGTAGCCACTACACTACGAACCCCTTGTATTTGTTCACGTTGTAAGTTTTGACGAATTTGAGATTTCATCAAGATACGTGTTACATCATAGTCGATTGCAGCAATCATTTGTTGGAATCGTTCGTAACCTTCTGTTTGGTACTCTGTTAATGGATCGATTTGAGCATATCCACGTAAACCAACGCTTTGACGTAATTGGTCCATATCATCGATGTGATCTGTCCACTTACGGTCAACCACACGTAAGATAACTACTTTTTCGAACTCAAGCATTTGATTGTCGCCATTCAATTGCTCTTGTTTTTCTTTGTAGATTTCCATTGCTTTTTCGTATAAGATTTCTTCGATTTCAGCAGCTGTTTTGCCTTCTAAATCGCTAATTGAAAGCTCATCTGGAGCACAGATTGAGTTGTGAGCAAAGTCCACAATTCCTTCTAAGTTCCACTCTTTTTGATCTGTCAATGTATGACTTTCCACAACACGGTGAATTGTACGACGGATCATACCTTTTGTCACTTTTTCAAGTGATTGATCTTCATTAATAATTTGTAGACGTTGTGAGTAGATGATTTCACGTTGTTCACGCATAACCTCATCGTACTCTAGGACGCTTTTACGAGTATCGTAGTTGTTCCCTTCAACACGTTTTTGTGAAGACTCTACTTGTCTTGTTAACATCTTACTTTGGATGAAGTTATCATCTTCTTCATCTGTTAAGTTTAGACGTTCCCAGATAGCTTGCATCTTTTCTCCACCGAAACGTTTCATCAAATCATCTTCTAATGATAGGTAGAATTGCGTTGCACCTGGATCCCCTTGACGTCCACTACGTCCACGTAATTGGTTATCGATACGACGACTTTCGTGACGTTCTGTACCAATGACGCAAAGTCCACCAAGTTCTTTTACGCCTTTACCAAGCTTGATGTCAGTACCACGTCCGGCCATGTTTGTCGCGATTGTTACAGCGCCACGTTGACCTGCTGACATGATAATTTCTGCTTCTTTAAAGTGGTTTTTCGCATTTAATACTTCGTGCGGAATTCCTTCTGCGCGTAACATGTTTGAAAGCAATTCACTTGTTTCAACCGCAACAGTACCCACAAGAATTGGTTGTCCTGCTTCATGACGTTGTTTGATATCTTTAACAACCGCACGGAATTTACTACGTAATGATGGGTAGATTAAATCGTGACCATCGATACGTTGAATTGGACGGTTTGTTGGAATCGCAATAACGTTCATGTTGTAGATTTCTCTGAATTCTTCTTCTTCAGTCTTCGCTGTACCTGTCATCCCTGACAATTTACGATACATACGGAAGTAGTTTTGGTAAGTGATTGTCGCCATTGTCTTAGACTCGTTTTCAACTTCAACGCCTTCTTTAGCTTCAATCGCTTGGTGAAGACCATCTGAATAACGACGACCTTCCATGATACGTCCAGTAAATCCATCAACGATTTTTACTTTACCTTCATCTACCACATAGTCGATGTCGCGTAACATAATGTAGTTCGCACGTAAAGCTTGGTCGATATGGTGAACAAGCGCTGAGTTATCCACGTCATAAAGGTTTGGCAAGCGGAATGTTTGTTCAGCTTTGTTAATCCCTTCGTCTGTTAATGAGATTGTCTTAGAAGTTAAGTCGATTGTATAATCTTCTTCCTCTTTCAATCCTTTTACAAACATATCTGCACGTTGGTATAACACTGTTGATTTTTCAGCTTGTCCTGAAATAATCAATGGAGTACGCGCTTCGTCGATTAAGATTGAGTCTGTTTCATCGACAACTGCGTAGTTTAATGGACGTTGTACCATTTGTGATTTGTAAACCACCATGTTATCACGTAAGTAGTCAAATCCTAATTCACTGTTTGTGCTGTAAGTGATGTCTGCAGCATATGCAGCACGTTTTTCTTCTGATGACATTCCTGTTAAGTTTAACCCTACAGTCAAGCCTAAGAAGTTGTATAACTCACCCATTTCGCGAGCGTCACGAGAAGCTAAGTATTCGTTAACGGTAACTACGTGAACTCCGTCTCCTGATAATGCGTTTAAGTATACAGGCATTGTCGCTGTTAAAGTTTTACCTTCACCAGTACGCATTTCCGCAATGTTCCCGTCATGAAGTGTAATCCCACCCATGATTTGAACTTTATATGGGAATAAGCCTAATACACGTTTAGCTCCCTCACGTACTAAAGCGAATGCTTCAGGAAGTAATGAATCCAGAGACTCCCCTTTAGCATATCTTTCTTTATATTCTTCTGTTTTTACTGGAAAATCAGCATCTTCTAATGCAGCCATTTGAGATTCTAACGCAATTACCTTATCCGCTAGTTTTCCTAAACGACGTAATTCACGCTTATCATTTTCAACTAACTGTCTCAAAAAATTTGCCATTTAATTAACTCCTTTTTTATTTTCACCACTGATTTTAAATCGGTGAACATTTTAAATCTCATAAAAGTACTACAAATAGGTGGCTACACCTATTGCATCTTATTCATTTTACCATTGTTTAGCTAATTAAGAAAGCAAAAAAAGGCGACTTTTTTCAAAGTCACCCGATTTTTTTACATTTTTACGTCAAAGAAACCCAATTTCCTATCCAAACGGAAAGTTGTTGTTGCTTTAACTCCGTTTTCTTTTCGCTAAAACTAGCGCCATTTCTATTCACAAAAAAGGTGGCTTAAAAAAGCCACCTAAAATTTTATTAATTTGTTTCAATCAAACCATATTTTCCATCTTTACGACGATAAACAATGTTTGTTTCGTTCGTTTCAGCATCTTGGTAGATAAAGAAGTTATGTCCTAACATGTTCATTTGAAGAACAGCTTCTTCGCTATCCATTGGTTTCAAATCAATTCGTTTTGTACGAACGATTTCTAATCCTGTTTCCTCCTCTTCAGGCACTTCTGGAAGTGGTGGTAACACAACATCGAATCCTTTTTCGCGAGATTTACGATTGATTTTTGTTTTATGTTTACGAACTTGTCTTTCAAGTTTATCGACTACCAAGTCAATACTTCCATATAAATCAATTGAAGTTTCCTCGGCACGTAGAACTAAATAAGGAAGTGGGATCGTAACTTCAACTTTTGCAGTCTTTTCAGCGTAGACTTTCAAGTTGACATATACAGTCGCATTAGCAACGTCAGTAAAGTATTTTTCTAATTTGCTAATTTTCTTTTCTGCGTATTGACGAATCGCTTCTGTGACCTCAATATTTTCTCCACGGATATTATATTTAAACATAATACTCTCCCCTTTCATCTGGAAAACCAGATTTGAAGAAATACCCTAAGGACCACTCTTAGGAATTGCTTCGTTTGATTTCTATAGTTTTATTATAAAGCATGTACAGGGCTTTTACAACCGTTTTCAAGAATTCTTTCATTAAGAATTGTTAAGGAAAAACGGTATTTTTGAGGACTTTTCTTTGGCGATATTTTGTTTTCATGAGATGAAACATCATTCAGCATTGAAGATTAGAATCATTCCCAACAAGAATCGTTTATCCCAAAAATCTCCTCATCCCCAGTAATGTTCTTCCCTTTTCTAAGAAATCTCAGATTCCTAGTTAAAACAACACAGAATCTCCATTGACAGAAATCGTTTTCAACGATATAGTGAAATAGTAAACAAAATATAAAGGAGTTATTCTTATGGAAAAAGTATTTGCTAGTCCGTCTCGTTATGTTCAAGGGAAAGATGTTCTTAAAACTGGTCTTTCTCACGTGTTGGCTCTGGGGGATCGCCATCTCCTTCTTTGCGACCCTATCGTTTATGATTTAGTCGGTAAAGAACTAGAAGAAAATCTCGTAAAAGAAGGCGCGGTTGTCCATCGTGAAATCTTCCATGGTGAAGCAACCAATGACGAAGTTCGCCGTGTTGCTGAAGTTGTGAAGGAACATCAACTAAACGTAGTCATCGGCTTAGGTGGTGGTAAATCGATCGATACTGCCAAAGCCATTGCGGACGATTCTAATTGTCCGGTAGCTATTTTACCAACAATTGCTTCAACAGATGCTCCAACTTCTGCCCTCTCTGTTATTTATTCAGCAGAAGGCGTGTTTGAACGCTATCGTTTCTACAAGAAAAATCCAGAATTAGTATTAGTCGATACTAAAGTCATTGCCAATGCTCCTGTTCGTTTATTAATCTCAGGAATTGCCGATGCGCTTGCTACTTGGGTTGAGGCTCGTGCAGTCATTGAAGCTCAAGGAGGCACAATGGTCGGTCAAGTGCCAACGATTGCAGCAGAAGCCATCGCTCGTGTCTGCGAAAGTACTTTATTCGAAAATGGTCTACAAGCCGTTGCAGCAGCAAACGCCAAAGTGGTTACTCCAGCTTTAGAAGCTGTTGTAGAAGCAAACACCCTACTCAGCGGTATCGGTTTCGAATCGGCTGGTTTAGCAGCAGCGCATGCCATCCATAACGGATTCACAGCGATTCACGGAGACATCCATACTCTCACTCACGGTGAAAAAGTAGCTTACGGTACATTAACACAACTGTTATTAGAAAATCGTCCAAAAGAAGAACTCGATAAATACATTACTTTCTATAAAGCACTTGGATTACCAACAACGCTGAAAGAAGTGAAATTGGATTCTGTGCCATACGAAGACTTACTCAAGATTGGATCTCTTGCTACACAAGAAGGCGAAACAATCCATCAAATGGTTGTTGACTATACTGCCGAAGATGTCGCAAATGCTCTCCTTGCTCTTGACCAATATGTCACTACAAGATTTTAAAAATAACTAAATCCACTCAAATAGCCCAAGCAGATTTCTGCTTGGGCTGTTTTGTCGATTGCTTTTGTATCATACATGATACGTATCACGCATGATACACTTTTTATCTAAATAACGTCAGAGACTCCACTTCTTCAACACCCATTTCGGTTAATGCTTTTGCGGCAAGGTGGATTGTTGCGCCGGTTGTATAAACATCATCCACCAATAAGACTTTCTTTGGAACCCCTACATTCTCTTTCACTTTAAAAGGTTGCTTTAGTTGCAGACGCTCCTGCCTTGTCTTCTCGGATTGCTTTTTACCACTACCTATATGTTCTAAAAGCGAAACAGCTGGTACATGGCACTGTTCCAGTAAAGTTGGAATCGTCTCGAATTCTCTTTTTCTTAGACTCGCTTTGGACGAAGGTAATGGACAGAGAACGAAGCCCCTCTTTTGATACTTTAGTAACTCTTGTCTTAATTCCTTTATCACCAACGCCATCACTCTAGTATCTCCCACAAATTTGAATAACTCCATAAACTTTCGCCCCGCCTCGTCATAAGCATATAAGGCCGTATTCTTTAAAAGCACCGCTTCTTTTACTTGATGCCATTTTTGACAATCCGGGCAAACCTCTACTTTTGTCATCAACCTCCCGCACTCTAGGCACGTTGGATGCTGTTTTAATTCTATAAACGGATGCTCACAATTGACGCAAATGCACTTTCTATTTGCTCCTAGTAAAAACGAGAGTATTGGTTGAAATTGTTCCACTTCTTCTCCGCACCATAAACATTTCATTTGGGGTCCCTCCCAAGAAGTGCTTGTTGATTTAAGTTTTCAATTTCCCTGACCGCCTGGACCATAGCTTTTGTTTTGCCATTATGAAAATAGACCACTTCTCCTGTCGGGCATTCTAATGTCCGTCCAACGCGTCCTGCGATTTGCACGAGTACTTCTCTTGAGAATTCCTCTTCGTGCGCATTGATGACACAAACATCGACTCCTGGAAAAGTCACTCCTCGTTCAAGAATGGTGGTCGTTACCAAAAAATCGAGCTCTCCTGCTCTCATTTGCGCAATTCTTGCTTGCCGATACGGTTCTTTAGAACTAACCGTCTCGAATTTTGCATTTGGAAACTGTCGTCTAAGGGATGCTTCTATCGGACTTAGTAGTGTAATTCTAGGTACAAACAACAAAAATCGTTTCCCTACTCTTACATGTTCTTTGATGAACCGTTCCAAAGGTTTAGGGATTTTCTTCTTGCGTAATCTTTTTTCTAAGTCACCGCTATAAACCATCGTTGGAACGACTAATGGTTTCTTATGATATCGCTCCGGCAGCAAGGATACAGACAACTCTTTTCGTTTGATTCTTTTCTCTAGAGTCTGGGAAGGTGTCGCTGTTAAATAAAGCAAACAGCCGTCCTCTTTCAGTGCACGATGCACTGCCCGAATGAGTAATTCATTATCCCGATAAGGAAACGAATCTGTCTCATCAATCACGACCAAATCAAACGCGCGGTAGAATCTTATCATCTGGTGCGTCGTCGCAATCGTCAGTGGCACTCTCTTGTACCCTTCCTCCGACTGTGAATGTAGGACGTTTTGCTCGACTGTCGGGAAAGCTTCCTTCAAACGCGGCGCTAATTCCACGCACACATCAATTCTTGGCGCGGCAATTGCGACTCGTTTCGCTTGTTGTAA
>CALALK010000057.1 GCA_937923125.1 uncultured Carnobacterium sp. | reverse complement strand
CGTAGCAGATACATCTGAAGATATCACAGCAAGTATCATTTTTGTACTGTATTTAGGCGTGATGGCTCCTGTTGTAGAAGAATTTATCTTTAGAGGATTCATTGGATATCGTCTGGAGCGTTACGGGAAAGTATTTACGATTCTATTTACAGCTCTTATTTTCTCACTATTCCATGCCAATATTACACAAGAAGTCTTCACATTTATGGCGGGTATTGTTTTTGCTTATGTTGCTATTGAATATGGCTTCCAATGGGCAGTAGCGTTCCATATGATGAACAACTTCTTATTTGCAGTTGTGCTCGATATTTATCTTGCACAAATGATGAATTTCGGAGACTTTTCAATCGTGCAACTACTTGATTTAGTTGGTTTTATTATTTTAGTGTTTGTACTTATTTTAAAATGGAAAGATATTAAAGAATATATCAGTGTAAATCGTGGTTTTTATGGAATTGCACAAATAACTTTTAGTCGAGTAACGATTATTTTATACATTATTTATCTTTTATATCGTACTTTTCTACCATATTTCGCACTATACTTGATTTTTTAGATAGGAGGAGCTACTTTGAATACAATTTATTTAGAAGATAGCGTCTATACAACCATCACTGAGCATCCAGAAGTAAAGGATTTACTCGTTGAAATTGGCTTTAAACCACTCAATCAACCGCAGATGGTTCATACGGTTGGACGCATTACGAATCTGATTAAAGGTTCTAAAATTGCAAAAGTTCCATTAGAAACCATTGTTGAAACATTAGAGATGAATGGATACATCGTTAAAGAAAGCAGGGATTAGATGGCTAAAGAAGATTACACGATGGAAGAGCGTCAGGAGATTTTAAAAGATTTAATGCTTCGTCTTCACGCAGGAGAAGATAAAGAAGTCATTCAAAAAGAATTCAATGCAGCCTTTGATGAAATCACTCCTTATGAAATCCAGTTAATGGAACGCAATCTCATGAGTGAAGGGATTACCTTTGCTGAAATTATGAGTCTATGTAATGTTCATGCAAACTTAATGGGGTCAAAAGTGAATACCGAAACAACCGTCGCTGAATTTGAACAACCTGGTCATCCGGTTCATGTGATGAAGATGGAAAATTTAGCCATTAGAGGTGCTTTAGACCGTGTGGAGCGTTTACTGAAGAATTATCTAGAGACGAAGGATGAAATGATTTTAAAGGGGCTTAATCGCCAAATTTCTCTTCTTGATCAATTCGACAATCACTATCAGCGTAAAGAATACGCTATGTTTCCAATTATGGAGAAAAAGGGCATTACTGCACCGCCTAAAGTGATGTGGGGAGTCGATGACCAAATTCGTGACTTATATAAAGATTTCAAGAAGGCTCTTTCTAACGGCCAAGAGAATGTGTTAGAAGAATTCGAAGTGGTTCGTGACGAATTACTAGAGATGATTCAAAAGGAAGAGAATATTTTGATTCCAATGGTAGAACAAGTTTTTCATGTTGACGATTGGGAATCGATTGCCGCTCAGTCTCCAGAATATGGATATTGTATTGTGAAACCTGAAAAGGAATGGGCGGTTAAGAAAGACTTTGCTCCTGTGAAGGCAAAAGCTGAAGTCGAAGAAGAAGGAGATATTCCTTTATCGACAGGTTCGTTGTCGCTGAAACAACTCAATTTGATTTTGAATTTATTACCGATGGAATTGTCGTTTGTAGACCACAATAATATCGTGAAATACTACAATGAAGGAAATGGTGAAGAGAAAATCTTTAAACGCACACCAAGTGCAATAGGCCGTGACGTGATTTTATGTCATCCGCCTAAAGTACACGAAACAGTTCAAACGATTTTTGAGCAATTAAAGTCAAAACAAAAAGAAAAAGAAGAAATGTGGTTTAAGAAAGAGGGCATGATGGTTCATGTGACGTATCACGCTGTTTGGGATGAAGAAGGAAATTATGTTGGATGTCTGGAATACGTTCAAAACATCCAATCGTTAGTGGATCATTTTAACCAAGCAGATGTGAAGCGAACACTTTCTTAATGACTTTCAATATGTTACAATGCACGTGGATAGCATTCCACATTACACTTAACTTTAAAGGAGTTATTGACTTATGTATACGACAATGTTTCTCGGCGCAATTGCAGGTTTAAGCCTATTCCTGTATGGGATGCAATTGATGGGCGACGGATTGCAAAAAGTAGCCGGAGAAGGATTAAAAGGGATTATTCGTAAATTAACGAAAAATCGATTCATGTCAGTACTTGTTGGGATGTTTGTAACAACAATCATTCAAAGTTCATCAGCAACGACAGTAATGGTTGTTGGTTTCGTAAATGCTGGGCTAATGACATTAGCGCAAGCAGTAGGGGTTGTCTTTGGGGCAAACGTCGGAACGACGATTACAGGGCAAATGGTTTCCTTTAACTTGTCACAATGGGCACCTATCGTCATCGCTTCTGGTTTAGTAGCGAACATGCTTACTAAAAATCCAAAAGTAAAAGAAGCTAGTGAAATCTTTATTGGTTTCGGTATTTTATTTATTGGTATGAGCTCATTGAGTTCCGCTTTACAACCGTTAAAAGAACTACCTGAATTTACAAACTGGATTCTTCAATACGGTAGCAATCCATTTATTGGTGTCGGAATCGGTCTTTTAATGACCCTTGTCTTACAAAGTTCTTCAGCAACGATTGGGGTATTAATCGCTCTTGCTAGTCAAGGTGTGCTTCCTATTACTACAGCGGTGTTTATCATCTTCGGTGATAACATCGGAACATGTACAACTGCTTTAATTAGTAGTTTAGGGACTTCTCGTCGTGGAAAACAAGTGGCTTTATTCCACTTAATGATTAATGTCATCGGAACAGTTTACTTTA
>CALALK010000056.1 GCA_937923125.1 uncultured Carnobacterium sp. | reverse complement strand
CTCTTTTAGACAATAAACGACTAGAATCGTAATAATAGCTTTTGGAAGGACCGCAGAAATAAACTGCATGCGGTTCGATAAATTCGTTTGATTGCGGAGTACAAGAAATGGGAATAATCGAATCGCAAAAGTCACGATTCCACTAGTAATAAGAGCAAGAAAAATATACGTACTACTCATTTTCTTCCTCCTTCATTTGTAGTTTCTCACGTTCGAAGATTGCAATTAATCCAATCATCGTTGTCGCTAAGGCGCACACAAGGAAATATTGTTTTCCAACAAAAACCAACCAAAAAATCGCACTCACTCCCCCAATGATAAATGGGAAATAGCGGTCTGCTTTTTTCAATTGGTTCACAAGAATGACCACAAAGAGTGCCGTCATTGAAAAATCAATTCCCTTTGTTGAAAACGGAAGAAATTCGCCGATGACAACTCCAATAATCGTTCCAAGAATCCAATAGAAATGGTTAAGAAGCCCAACATAGACCATAACGTTCTCGTTGGCTTGAGTCTTTGCTTGTTTCATCCCTACTAAAAGAGAAAAGGTTTCATCCGATAAGGCGAAGATTAAATAAAATGCCTTCCACCCTAGTTTTTTAAATTCATCAATAAAGCTAACGCCGTAAAATAGCATTCTAGCATTAATAAATAAAGTCATTAAGGCAATCATCCAAAAACTCATCCCTGCACTCATAAACGAGACAAGGGCAAATTGCATGGATCCTGCATATACAAATACACTTGAAAAAATAGAAGCCCAAGCTGGAAAGCCTTCTTGAGACATCAGAAGTGCAAAAGCAATTCCTAAAAAGAGATACCCGAAACAGATGGGTAAACTAATTGTAAATGCCTGTTTTAATTCTTTCATACATTCTCCTAAAAACAAAAAAAGATTGAAAGTCTGATATACCCAGACCTTCAATCTCTTATTTTAACTTATTTTTATAAAGATTTAAATGTATTCACTACATTTTCTACAGTGAATCCTAATGTTTCCATTACTTTATTTCCGTTACCAGATAAACCGAAGCGGTCGATTGTAACAGTTGCCCCATCAAGACCAACGTATTGTCCCCATCCGAAACTTGCGCCCATTTCAACGGCTACACGTTTACGAACATCACTTGGTAATACTGCTTCACGGTACTCTTTTGGTTGTTCTTCGAATAAGTTCATCGATGGCATTGAAACAACAGATACATCAATTCCTTCTTCGGCAAGAACTTTTTGCGCTTCAATGGCAAGAGCTACTTCAGAACCTGTCGCAATCAAGATACCTTCTGGAGTATCGCATTTTTGTGGGCTAACCACATATGCCCCACGTTTCACACCTTCATAAGCTAATTCTTTTGAATGTTCAAGAACTGGTAAGTTTTGACGTGAGAAAACGAGTACTGTTGGACGGTCTTTTGCTTCTACAGCTACTTTCCATGCAGCAGATACTTCATTTCCATCAGCAGGACGAATCACGTTTAAGTTTGGAGTTGCACGGAACGCTGCTAATTGTTCGATTGGTTCATGCGTTGGTCCATCTTCCCCAACCGCAATCGAGTCATGTGTATAAACATAGATTGCTGGTAAATGAGAGATTGCCGCAACACGCATTGCTGCTTTTAAGTAATCTGCGAATACGAAGAATGTACCGCCATAAACACGATTACCACCATGTAGGAGCATACCGTTCATGGCTGCACCCATCGCAAATTCACGAACCCCAAACCAGATATTTCTTCCACCGTAATTTTCATGTGAGAAGTCGCTATCTGCTTTGTTCATTGTGTTGTTTGATGAAGAAAGGTCCGCAGATCCACCCCAGAAGAATGGAATATGTTTTCCTAATTCTTGAATTGCAGCTTGGCTTGTCACACGAGAAGCCATTGCTGGGCTACCAAATTCATACGAAGGTAATACTTCTTTCAAGTCTACATGAATCTTTTCTGCAAAGCTGTCTTCGAATTCTTTTGCAAGTTCTGGATAAGCTTGTTTATAGCCTTCGAATAAAGTTTTCCATTCGTTATAGTCATTTTCACCTGTTTGTACTAATAATTTATCGAAACGATGTTGTACTTCTTCAGGCACTTCAAATGGGCCATATTCCCATCCGTAGTTTGCTTTTGCTTCGGCAATGCCGTCAGGTCCTAAAGGAGCCCCGTGAACTTTATTCGTTCCTTGGTTTGGAGCACCGTAACCAATTACCGTTTTCACTTCGATAATCGTTGGTTTTTCTTTTTGGCATTGTGCTTCTTCGATAGCTTCAGCGATTTCGTCTAAATCATTTCCATCTTCAACACGAATATAGTTCCAACCTAATCCTTTGAAGCGTTTCTTCACATCTTCAGTGAACACTTTATTTAAAGGACCATCTAAACAAATATCGTTTGAATCGTATAACACGATTAATTTGTTTAATTTCAATGTTCCTGCAAGAGAAGCTGCTTCGTAAGAAATACCTTCCATTAAGTCCCCGTCACCACATAATACATAAGTGTGGTGGTCAACGACTGAGTATCCTTCACGATTGAATTTTGCAGCAAGATGCGCTTCAGCCATAGCCATCCCAACCGCATTTGCAAACCCTTGTCCAAGAGGACCCGTTGTTGCATCTACCCCATCCGTGTCATGTACTTCTGGGTGTCCAGGTGTTTTACTTCCAAGTTGGCGGAAGTTTTTCACATCTTCAATCGATAAGTCATATCCTGATAAATGTAATAAAGCATATAACATTGCAGATCCATGACCTGCTGATAATACAAAGCGATCGCGATCCACCCAATTAGAACGTTTTGGGTTAACTTTCAAATATTTAGACCAAAGTACATAAGCCATTGGTGCAGCACCCATTGGAAGACCAGGGTGTCCTGAATTCGCAGCTTGAATGGCATCCATACTCAATGTACGAATCGTATTCACTGCTAGTTGATCGGTTTTATCAAACATACAATCACTCCTTAAATATTTTTTCCTTAATCGGAACTTACTCTTCTATTTTACTAATCCAAGACTGCTTTTGCAACCGTTATTTTTATGATAAAGAAAACATAGTAAACCCTTGCAAAACACATATTTCTTTCATGGTTTTAGCATATTTTACAAAAATAAAAAGGCTGAAAATTTCAGCCTTCTCTCATCTATTCTGCGTCTCGGTTATGCAATCCTTTTTCTTTTTGGATTGCTTTTAGTTTGTCAGGAGTAACGTCATTGCCCTCATTATCGACGACTTTTAGCCCTTCGATATGATTACGCATGCCTCCACGAAAAGCTTCTAAATACTCTTGGCGCAAGAGTTGTTGTTCCTTTTCTTCCGTTGGAGTGAGTTTTCCTTCTTTTTTCTTTCTTGCTAATTCATTAATACGATTAATTTTTTCTGGTGATAACATGTTTGTCATTCCTTTCCTTCGTTTCGTCTCCCAGTGTATCACAAGATAAAACTTTTTCCTAAAAATCTGACTAACATACGAACATTTGTTTGATTTCTGTTTACAAAGTGTGTTACACTAGTCTCAAAGAAGGAGATGTTCCGATGACAAATTTAAAAGATTCTAGACAATTAGATGTATTACAGTTTATTTATAAAGAAGTTCAAGAGCACGGTTATCCGCCAACAGTGCGTGAAATTTGTAACGCCGTTCAACTCTCTTCGACTTCTACCGTTCATGGTCACTTATCAAGACTTGAGAAAAACGGCTTAATTCAACGTGACCCAAGTAAGCCACGTGCCATTGAATTAACGATGGCAGGTCTAAAAGCAATTGGCGCTAAATCAACAGCCATTCCAATGCTTGGTGTGGTTACAGCCGGTGAACCAATTCTTGCTGTAGAAGAAGCAAGTGACTTCTTCCCAATCCCACCAGATTTGCAAAACGATGCAGATGATTTATTTATGCTTCGTATTAAAGGAGACAGTATGATTAATGCTGGTATCTTTGATGGCGATTCTGTCATTGTCCGTAAACAATCAACTGCCTCAAACGGTGAAATCGTCATTGCGATGACCGAAGAAGACACTGCAACTTGTAAGAGATTCTATCTCGAAAGCGACCATGTACGCCTAGAGCCAGAAAATGACACGATGGACCCTATCATCTTACCGAACTGTACGATTTTAGGAAAAGTCGTTAGCTTATATCGCAGTCGTATTTTCTAAACCAACCGAAAACCTCCGCTCAAACTTGAGCGGAGGTTATTTTGATTTCATTACGCTTTTAACGTTACTTTCCCTACTTCTGCTTTTCCTGAAACCATTCCTTCTGTTGCAATCGAAATGGATTCTACTTTATCCATATTCGTAAAGAGAACCATCATCGCAGTATCTTTACCTGCTTCTTTTAACGCTTCTAGGTCCACTGTAGATAACACTGTATGTTCATCCACCTTTTGGCCAACCGTTACTGTTGTTTCAAAAGGTCCCCCTTTTAATTCAACGGTATCAATTCCCATATGAACAAGCACTTCTAATCCGCCAGCAGTTTGAATGCCTACAGCGTGAAGTGTTGGAAAGACATTCACCACTTCCCCTTTCACTGGAGAAGTAATCACACCACTTGAAGGAATAATCGCAAATCCGTCCCCCATCATCTTGCCTGCGAAGACTGGATCATTCACTTGTGTAATGGGAACAATTTCTCCACCTGCTAGTGCAAATACTGGCACTTCTTTTTCTACTTGATTCTTTTTAAAAAATCCAAACATTTTATCGTCTCCTTATTCTGGTTGAATGGCATGTAATGTATTTGAGAAAATCGAGCGTTTGCGTTCCTTATCGATTTCCTTGTAGTAACTATATAAAATATCGACAATGACAAGAACTGGGAATTGCGGTGTAATGGTCGTTCCTTGCTCTAAGGCATTCTTCATCGCGATGAGCACTAATTCGTCACAATCCTGTTGCAACTCTTCGCTCTTCTTAGAGGTAATCAGAACGGTTTTCGCTCCTTGAAGTTTTGCGATATTCACGGCATTCACAACACTTTCGTTGGCCGATACCGTAATGCCAATCACAAGACAATCTTCATCGACTAATACGCGGTTCATCAGCATCGTATGTAAATCCGTAATCGCCTCACAAATCATCCCAAGTCGCATAAATCTGAACTTCATCTCCAGCGCTGCTAACCCAGAACTTCCTTGTCCGTAGATATACACGCGCTTAGCCTTACTGAGCATGTCACACACATGAATCAGCTGTGCTTCATTGATGAGTGAGAAGGATTTCGTTAAGAGGTCTGCATAATCGTCTAATACAATTTTGGTCAAATCATTATGCAAGTTTGTCTCTTCTTGCTTTCCCTTTTGATAATCATAAATGAACTGTCGATATCCTTTATAGCCACACTTTTGAGCAAATCGTGTTAAGGATGGAATCGATACGAATAATCGCTTTGATACTTCTTGCGCGGATAACGATTCATTTTCCGGGATTACACCCAAGAAATATTTCGCAATCGTTTTTTCAATCGGCGTCAACGTATCATAAATCGATTCAATCATCGGCGCTACTTTTTTCTCAAATGACAACATCTGCTTTTCCCCTTTGCATTGTTACCTTCATTATAGCACAGGTTTCTAAAAAGATTTTGCCTTTTTTCAAAAAATAAAAGATGGACCGATTTTTGCAACCAGTCCATCTACAAAGGTGTTTTAACTGACTAGTCGTCTACACCTAAAATTTCATTAATATTGTTCTTATAAAGAATTGCTTTCGCACCGTAAATGGCTTGAATACCACCTTTTACTTCAAGAACATCTACCGCACCGATTTCTTTCAATGTTGCTTTGTTAACTTTATCAACCTCTTTAACAGAAACACGTAGACGAGTGATACAAGCATCCACGTCTTCGATATTTTCTGCTCCACCTAAAGCTTCGATAATACGAACGCTGTCTTGTTTCAAGCTGTCGCGTGTTTCAACAACTGGTTTGTCATCTGCTTCTAAAGAATCTTCAAGACGACCTGGA
>CALALK010000055.1 GCA_937923125.1 uncultured Carnobacterium sp. | reverse complement strand
TTGAAGCTCGGTAGGGTTGAGACCGTGGCTCAACCCGGTGTAGCCTTTTAAGACATTATAATAACGTCCGAGAGGACTCTTTTGATTTTATTTTAGAAAGTAAGCAGATAACTTTTCTTGGTTTATCTCACTAAGCCTACCGCTTTTTCCATCTTGCGTAGTGTCTTATTCGCTACATAGTTCGCTTTCTTCGCACCCTCATCAAGAATCTCATCTAACTTATCAGATTTTAATAACTCATAATAACGTTCTTGAATTGGTTCCATCACAGCGATAATCGCGTCAGCTAATTCCTCTTTGAATTGGCCATAACCAACACCTTTGAAGCGGTTCACGAGTGAGTCAATACTTTCTCCAGAGAAAGCAGAGAAGATTGTTAATAGGTTGGATACGCCAGGTTTTTCAGCTGGGTCGAATTCAATCACACCGCTTGAATCTGTCACAGCGCTCTTGATTTTCTTACGAATCACAGAAGGCTCGTCAAGCATGCTGATGTATTCTTTCACGTTGGCATCTGATTTACTCATTTTCTTCGTTGGCGTTTGTAAGCTCATAACACGCGCGCCAGCTTTTGGAATAAATGGTTCAGGCATTACAAGTAGTTGGTTGCCATTTCCGTAGCGACTGTTGAAACGTTCTACGAAGTCACGTGTTAATTCCATATGTTGTTTTTGGTCTTCTCCAACAGGAACCACTTCAGCGTTATATAAAACGATATCGGCTACCATTAGAGGAGGGTATGTTAATAAACCAGCAGAAACAGATTGTTGTTTTTGAGATTTATCTTTATATTGTGTCATACGTTCTAACTCACCAACGCCGACATTACATTGAACAATCCATGCGGCTTGGGCATGTGCAGGAACTTCTGATTGTACGAAGATGGTTGACTTTTCAGGGTCAAGACCAATCGCAAGGTAAAGTGCTGCAAGTGAACGTGTTTGCTCTTTTAATTTCTTTGGATCTTGTGGAACGGTAATCGCGTGTTGGTTTACGATACAGTAAGTACAATCGTACTCATCTTGCAGGGCAACGAAGTTTTTCATCGCTCCAATATAGTTCCCGATAGTTGGGATGGCTGAAGGCTGAACGCCTGAGAAAATTCTTTTTTTAGACATATAAGTGCTCCTTAAACTTGTTAGTTTTATTATACCCTATTTTAAAAGGATTTTCATGAAAAAATAGTTTCAGTTATTTTCACCATTTGTGAATTCAGAGTTTTTCTGCTGTGGAAATAATTACGAAATGAAAGCGAGTGAAAATGTTATGAAACATTAAAATTTTCATCAAAAGTGAAAAAAGTTTGTGAAAAACTAAAAAATATCAAAAAATCATATAGATTTTTTTTTATATATCATATATAATAATACACGTAGATAAGACCGAAGACTTTAGAAGAGGAGGACATCGACGTATGGTTACATTATATACATCACCTAGCTGTACATCTTGCCGTAAAGCTCGTGCATGGTTAGAAGAACATAACATCGCGTACACAGAAAGAAACATTTTTTCAGAACCATTAACAATTGACGAAATTAAAAACATCCTTCGAATGACAGAAGACGGAACAGAAGAGATTATCTCAACTCGTTCAAAAGCATTCCAAGAGTTAAAAATTGACTTAGATGAAGTTCCATTAAATCAATTATTCTCATTAATCCAAAACAACCCAGGATTACTACGACGCCCAATTATGTTGGACGAAAAGAGATTCCAAGTAGGGTACAACGAAGACGAAATTCGTCGCTTCTTACCACGTGAAGTTCGTGCTTACGAATTAGATATGGCACAACGCTTAGTTAACTTTTAAAGATCAAAAGCCTTGATGATTCAGGGCTTTTTTTGTACCCTAAATTTACTGAATTTTGGAAAAGTTTGGAAATAAATATTCATAAGCGAAAAACAAGCACCTCAACTTGAGGTGCTTGTTTTCTTATAGTTCTTTATAGTAATAAACAGCTAGTTGTGTACGATCTCGTAACTCTAACTTTTCGAGTAAAGCAGATAAGTAGTTTCTTACTGTTCCTTCGCTGAGATACATCTTCTCGGCGATTTCTTTATTGTTGAAGCCTTCTGCAACGAGATAGAGCAGTTCGTTCTCACGCTCGCTTAAATGAGCGCTCGATTTCTTCTCGAAGGTTTTCTTCACTGGCATTTCAATCGTTGAATCATACACGATTTGACCATTCATCACGGCATCGATTGCTGGAAGAATTCCTTTAATATGTTGCTTCAATAAATATCCCCTGCAGCCAAGTGAGAGCGCCTTTGTGATGTACTCGTCGTCTTGGAAGGTCGTCAAGAATAAAATCTTTGCGTCAGGAAAGTCTTTTAAAATCGTTTCTGCAGCTTCGATTCCGGTAGTAGGCTCCATTCGAATGTCCATCAATACTAAGTCTGGTTTGTGAGTGATATATAATTCGACAGCATCCTTTCCATCACTACCTGTTCCAACCACTTCGATATGGTCTTGAACAGACAGAATTGTCTCGAGCGCTTGTAGCACTAGAAAGTCGTCATCGACTAGAATCGTTTTAATCATGTTTGACCTCCTGTTTTGGGATGCGAATAAAGATATCGTATCCGTTCTGTGTTTGTAATGTCATAATCCCTTTATGTTTCTCCACCAGTTCTTTCATCATCGTGAGACCCATTCCCGGGGTGTCGTTACTCGTCTCATTCCCATTATCTTTATATTGAATCGTGTAGTAGTTGTTTTGTTCTAGTAAAAATAATTGCAGTTGATTTCCGTTTGAATACTTCATAAAATTCGTTGCCATTTCCTTACAAATAGTAAGAATATCGTATTTCAATCCGATTGGAATTTCATCTGAAATTGTATTTTGATAATTGACTTGTGCTTTTTCCTCAAGCGGATGAAGAATCTCGTCCATCTTTTGAGAAAGTAGGAAAGAATCATCGTAAAGCTGATGAATCGTTGTTCGGATTTCGTCCATCCCGTTTTGAAGGATGCCAGAAACTTGTTCTAACTTCTTTGCAACAACAGGTTCATTGGTGATAATTTGTAAGGCTTCTAGCTGCATAATCGAAGCACTGAGCGTATGTCCGATTTGGTCATGCAAGGCGTGAGAAATACGATTCCGTTCCTTCAGCGTTGCAACTTCCATTTGCTTTAAGGTTTCCTCTTGGCTAAATTGTTGCCTTTGCAATAAGCGAAGTCGTTCATGTTCTAAGGTATCTTGAATTTGATAATTCTTCGTACGGAATTCTTTATCGTATCGACTACGCAAAATCAGATAAGCTCCAATGACCGATAATAGTAATGTGAATAAATCTGGTCGCAGTAAAAGGAGGATTCCGGCAAAAGCACCAGGTAGCCCAAATAGTTGGGTAGCATGCATGATGAAAATAGAAAGATAGAATCCCGTTTCAGGATAGAAGATGCATAAAGCGCCAGATATTACTAGCGAAATGCGTTGAATCCAACTATTTTCAAACACTTCTATAGATAGAGAAAGAATAAAAATACAAAGACCTAAAAATATAGTAAAGACTTCTGTTTGTTGTCCCATTAAATAGATACTAATCAAAATAAAGAACATTAACTTCTCTAAAAACGTGCGCACGCCTCTCACCTCCAAAGCTCTTTCTTTCAGTTTAGCCGAAATAGGGAGAAATATCTAGCTATTTATGACAAATGTCATATACAACTAACGACATTTGACACTAGTTTGTGACATGCGTGGTCGATATACTAAGAGTGTAAAAACAATTAATGAGGTGAGGACATGGAAAATAGTATCCAAGTAAAGAGTCTTGTAAAACGTTACAAAGACTTGATGGCATTAAATCATTTTGATATTGAAATTCGTAAAGGAGAGCTTTTAGCACTTCTTGGACCAAACGGCTGTGGGAAGACAACAGCGATTAATAGTATGTTAGGATTCTTAACCTTTGATAGCGGTGAGGTAACCGTTTTAGGAGAGAATAAGTTCCCGTTATCCACTAAAGTACGACGTGAAATCGGGATTGTTCCACAGGATTTAGCGTATTTAGAAAATTTAACAGTCGAAGAAAATATTGATTTCTTCTGCGGATTGTATATTTCAGATGCAAAACAACGAAAACAATATGTACAAGAGGCCATCGAATTTGTAGAACTACAAGAGTTCCGCAAGTTTGTTCCAAAGAAATTGAGTGGAGGGTTGAAGCGCCGCTTGAATATCGCTTGCGGTATCGTGCATAAGCCAAGCTTAATTTTCTTCGATGAACCAACTGTTGCGGTAGACACACAAAGTCGTTCATTCATCTTAGAAGGAATTCGCAAACTGAATGAACAAGGAAGCACAATTATTTATACAACACACTACTTAGACGAAGTGGACGGATTAAGTGACCGCATCGTGATTATGGATAAAGGAAAGAGCATTGTCTCAGGAACTTCGCAAGAATTGAAGAAATCTATCGCGACTTCCGAAATTATCCAAGTGGAACTTTCAACCGTTCCAACTGAAGAACAAGTGGCTCGCTTAAAACAAATTCCACACGTTCTTGTATTAGAGCATCATAAAGATCATTTGAAATTTAACTTCGAACAAGGAACAAATCACTTACTTCACGTGGCAAACATTCTAGAAGAATTGAACTTAAGCTATGTTCGTTTATACAGTGAACAGCCAAGCTTAGATGATGTGTTCCTTGCATACACAGGGAAAGGACTTCGAGATTCATGAAGACATTCTTAAAGCTATTTACGTATTTATCCAAAGACGCCTTAAAAGACTTTTCATTCTCGTTTTGGGTGTTACTCTATCCGATTATCTTGATTTCACTCTATTTCGTATCCTTTTCAGGAATCATGGAACAAGACATGGGGACGGTTCGCGTAGCCATGACGGCCGACAACCCATATCACCAAGTGTTTGAACAAGCCGGAGATTACTTCGAGATTATCGATGTAGAGTCAGAGGAAGCAGGGAAGGCACTCGTCACAGAGGATAAAGCAGACGGATTTCTTGAAAAGAACTTAGACGTGGTGGTTAGCCAATCGATGGGGATTCCACAAAGCGTGTTGAAAAATGTAGCGACACAAATCAAACAAGTTCAAAGCCTTGGACGAGGCGCAGCATCTATCGACTTTAACAAGAGCTGGGTGACGCAGGAGACAACCGATGTCAGTCAAGGGACGATGTTATTTTACACAGCGATTGCTAGTTTCGCGATGTACTCGTTGTTTAGTGGTGTCGTTTGTGCAGCTTACTTAAACGGAAACTTATCGCCGATTGGCCGACGTATTATGGGCAGTCCATTTAGCAAAGGCAAACTCATTATCAACTGCTTTATGATTGGTTTATTACTCAATATCGCTTCAAACGCAATCATGCTGGTCTATACGACACAAGTATTGAAAATTAATCTATTTGCAGATTGGGCAGGAAGCCTCCTTCTCATGTTGCTAGGAAATGTATTCGGAATTGCAGCAGGGCTTCTTATTGGAACTAATCAAAAACTAACCATTCAGGGAAGAATTATCTTCGCGTTAATTACAAACCTCGTCCTTTCAGCACTTGCGGGAATGATGGGAACGGCAATGAAAGGATTTGCCAACACCTTTATGCCAGGATTTAACCAATTTAATCCTGTCGCATTAATGGTTACAGGATTTTATCAATTAAATCGCCTTGTAGGTAGTGCGGATCTTGGTAGAACCTACTTATTACTTGGCGCATATACACTAGCACTTCTAGGATGTGCACTATGGAGATTAAGGAGAACACGTTATGATAGTCTATAAATATTTTCTAAAACTTGCTTATCGATTAAAATCATATGCGATTATTTTCCTAGTCATCTTTATGGCAATGGGCCTTTCGCAAGTGCTAGGAAACAACGAAGTCACAGGTTTCAAAGATACACAATATAAAGTCTTGATTAAAGACGAATCAGATGGCAGTAGCGAAATTATCAACGCGCTCATTGCCGCACTTCAAAAAGATCATAAAGTCACACTCACAACCAATAGCGATAACAGCATGAAAGAAGCTGTCTATGGAAATGATGTAGATGGTGCACTTTGGATTCCATCGGATGTTGATACAAGAATCAACAATGGGGAATCTGCTGTCAAAATGGAAATTGGAAATTCACTGAACGGAAATGTCCTTCGTGAGTACGTTAATTCCTATATTCGCTATGCGGTTGTATTGAAAAATCAAGGCAACTTTAGCGTTGAGAATATGAATAAGATTTTAAGCGAGCAAGCAACTGTAAGTGTCATTTCAAAAGACGCCACACTTAAGGATGACGATTACTATGCAAAATTTGGTGAAATCTACTTTGCGTATACACCATTCGTTTATATCTCAGTATTTATCTTCTTGCTTGGATTAATCTTTGCCTTACTTGAAAATGATGAAGTCGCTAAACGAATTATTATCGGTATGAAGAGTGTAAACCAAGTAATGATTGAAAAATTCCTTGGGGGCTTAACAGTTGTTGGAATAATCGTTGGAATCAACTTACTATTCGTAGCCATTGTGGCACCAAGCTTCTATATTAGTGCGGGTGCTCCAAAGGCATTAATGCTCACTTTCGCGTCAGCACTTACAGCCTATGCACTGGCATTCCTATGCTCGGTCATTATCGGGGACAACACGTATGGTTATTCTGCAGCAAGTACGGTAGTGGGGATGGGAGTATCCTTTATCTCAGGAATTTTCGTGCCGCTCGAATTACTGAATCCAGTAGCCATTAGCATTGCGAAATTCTTCCCAGTGTATTATGTCATCACTGCAACCGAAAACCCATCGCTAGAATTTTCAAGCTACGCTATGAATCTGGGTATGGTTCTCTTGTTTGGAATCTTGTATTTAGCATTAGCCTTTAGCATCCAACAAATCCGAACAAGACAATTCGGCCTCACCCTCCGCAAAGCCTAAGCCTAATTTAAAACAAGAGAAGAAGCCTCGTCGTTTCGCGGTTCATTTCCATCATAATCACCTTTCAAAAATAAGAAGGAAATACAAAGGTTCTGGCACCGTTAAAATAGCTTGGAGGGGCAAA
>CALALK010000054.1 GCA_937923125.1 uncultured Carnobacterium sp. | reverse complement strand
TTGTTGTGAACTTTGGTTTCCGCACGCTGCTAAAGTAATTGCTGCAACGGCTGTTAAAAATAAGTGTTTAATTTTCATTTTGTTTTTCCTCCATTTTTATACGTTTGTTGTGTTGGTTATGAATTGATTTGAAACATTCCTCCTTAAACTGTCGAACACAATAAAAAAATCCTTTGCCCAAATAGGACAAAGGACGATCATTTCAAAAATACCGTGTTACCACCTTTATTCGTTTATCCATCACTAGATAAACCTCACCCGATTCCACGCCTGTGCATTGAAATCGTACCGCTATAACGGGCGCCCCGTACTTCCCTTACAACTGTTCAGAAAGTCCGCTCAATGGCCATCTTCCTCATTTCGTCACTACTTAGTTCCACCAACCCTAAGCTCTCTACTCAGTGCTCCGATGAGTACTCTCCATCTCTATGCGTTATGGATTCCATTATACGCCCATTCTTTTCGATGTCAACAAAACTCTTTCATTTATAGACATTTGTTTTTGAAACAGAAACAAAACCATCAAACTGACTCTAGCATAAAGAAAACCTCCACACGAAAGTTCGTGTAGAGGTTAAAACAGTCTTATTTAGCAACAGTTGTTGTTGTTTCAGAATCAGCTGCTTGTAAGAAATTCTTCAAAGCATTTTGTAAGCTTTCATCTGTGATTTTCACGTCAGCAGCTTTCACTAAATCTACCATTGTTTGATGTAAGTATGCAGAATCTTTCAATTTCGCATCTAACATTTCTTTTTCCATTTGTTCTTTCATTTCATCAAATGGTTTCTTCTCTTCTTTAGATACTAACTTAATGATGTGGTATCCAAATTGAGTTTGAACTGGAGTTTCAGTGATATCTCCAACATTCTTCAAGTCATAAGCTGCTGTTGAGAATTCAGTTACCATGTCTGAACGTTTAAATGGTCCAATTTGGCCGCCTTTTGCAGCTGTACCAGTATCTGCAGAGTTTGCTTTTGCTAATTCCGCAAAGTCAGCACCATCTTTTAATTGTTTGATTAATTCTTCAGCTTTTGCTTTAGCAGTTGCTTTTTCCTCATCAGATGCATCAGATTTAGCTGCAATTAAGATATGTTGAACTGTAATTTGTGGTTCCCACGCATCATAGTACGCTTTGATATCTTCTTCTGAGAAGTTCGCAGCTTTCTTCACTGCTTCTGTCATTAATTTGTTTAAGTAAAGTGTTTGACGGTATGCGTCTACAGAAGTGATTCCGCTTTGTTGTAAAGCCGCTAATAACCCAGGTTCGCCACCGTATTGAGCTACTAATTTAGCCACTTCTTCATCTGCAGCTGTTTTAAGAGATTTTGCATCCTCAATAGATCCTTCTAGTACTTTCGTTAATACTAAACGTTGTAGTGTTTGTTCTCCAACAGAATCTTTCATTGCTGTAACAAATTCATCTTTTGTAACGTTACCGTATTTAGTCGTTGCAACGTTTTCTGATGAGCCATTTGAGCATGCCGCTAATGCGAAAGTTGATGCAAGCGCTAATGCTCCTACGAATTTTTTCTTCATAAAATTCCCTCTCCAATCGGTTTTCTTTTTAATCGATGTTATTAATATACCACAGTTTGAAGCTGTTTCCTAATTTTCCACCCATCTCTTACTTTTTCTTAACTTTCTAAAAAAAGAGCCAGGACCTATCGCCTGACTCTTCATTAAGTTAAGTTTAGTTCAAAAAATATTGTGATTATTGTAATACACGAATTGTGATTGTACGACGTCCGAAGTTGTAAACATCATTCAAGTTTACTAAGTGAACATCAATTCTATTTCCGTAAATAGCGCCACCTGTATCTGCAGCACGGAAAATACCATATCCTGGAATTTCAACATATGATCCTAATGGAATCACGCTTGGGTCAACCGCAATTACGTTTGGTTCACTTACAAGGTTTGTTCCATCAGCTGTGTAGTTTGATAAACCAGCTTCGTTATATGAGTAAGCTGTTGCTTCAACTGTTAAGTAGTAACCACCTTGGCTTGATGAAGCTGCAGCTGCTTGAGTTGTTTGAGTTGCCTCTGTTGCTTGAGCAGCTTGAGTTGTTTCAGTTTCTGCTGCTTGTGTTGTTGCTTCAGTCGTTTCTACTTCTTTCACTTCGTTGTTGTTTTGAACACGGTATGAGTGTTGTTCTGTTCCGTTATCAACTGTCACTTCTTTTTGGTCAGCTGAGAAACGTAACACTGTCCCTGGGTAAATAAGGTTTGCATCTTGAATTTCGTTCACTTGAACTAATGTATCTAATGATGCACCAGTTGCTTCAGAAATCACTGATAACGTATCTCCCCATTTGATTGTGTACTCTTGTACACCTTTATCGTCTGTTTTTACATCTTGTTTTACTTGTTCTACAGTACGTGCTGTCCATTCTACTTCGTTGGCACTTGCTGTTGTTGCTGAAAATCCTGCAAAACTAAATAAAGCAAGTGATGCTGTCACCATCATGAATTGTTTCTTGATTGGTTTCATATTTTCCTTTCCGATTTCCGACTTTTTCTAAAGTCAAAAACCTCGTTCGCTTGGATTTTTTGGTTGCGAACTTAATTGATGCTAATTATTTTAGCACAGGAAAAACTCAAAATGTTGATTTTATGCGGTTTGTTAAGGTCACTTAATTTTTTTGACTTTTTCTGATGTTATTGTTACAAACACATGACAAGAACATATGTTTCTGTAACAGTCGAAACCATTCTGTAACACGTTCGTAGAATTTTCTTAGATTCTCAGTCATACTTTCTTCATTTATTACACTGTTTTTGTTCCTTTTTGAGATAAAAACCTATCAAATCGCCCTTTTTCCGACATTTTATCCATCAAAAAAAGACCTCCCTATTCATCCATAGGAAGGTCACTAAACATTCGTTAAGCCATTTGATTTAATTCACTCATTTGAATCGTTTGATCGATATTTTCTTTTAACGCTTCAGGAAGATGGTGCGTTACCCATAGGACTGTCACACTCTTATCTTCTAAGATTGGTTTCAACACCTCAATGGTTGTCTTTTCATCTAAGTTGGAGCTAACTTCATCGAGCAAGAAGACTTTTGGTTGTTTCATCAATCCACGTGCAAAAGCAATTCGTTGCAACTGCCCGCCGGATAGATTTGAATCACCATCGCCTAAGACTGTATCTAATCCCTGTGGCAAGTTTCTTACGATAGAAGCAAGTCCCACTTTTTCTAAAGACTCCCAAACTTCTTCATCCGTATACGCTTCAGTGAGCGTTACGTTTTCGCGAATGGTTGTCGTGAAGATATGTGGTTTTTGAGCGATATAGACCATTTGACGATATAACTCATTATAGGACTGTTTCTTCACATCGACTCCAGCAAGCTTCACTTCGCCTAAATACTCCGTTAATTTAGCAGCGATAATATTTAACAGCGTTGATTTCCCTGTTCCGCTCTCGCCAGTAATCGCATATTTTTGCCCTTCATTAAAGTCCAGAGATACATGATTTAAAATCACCTTTTCTCCGTAGTTAAATGAAACATCCTTCACTTCAATCAGAGTGCTTGGTTCCACTTCTGGCGCTTCCTCTACAAGGGATGCAGGTTCTAATTGCTCATATTTTTTAAACAATGAATTTGTACTCTTAATCGAACCAATCTTCTGACTAATATTTCCGAGCACGTTGAAGATGGTGCTACTTAATGCCATCGATGCTAGAATACTCCCGATACTTACTTCGCCAATATAAGCTAAGTACCCCGTTAATATGAATACAGAAATTTGGCTAAAGACATTCCCAATACCGCCACTAACGGCAACTTTTGCCATCGTTTTACTATAGTCGCGATGCGTATCTCCTACTTCAACCGATTTTTCATGGATTTTGTCTCTCAAATACGCTAACTTACGAAAGACGAATAGCGTATCATATCCACTCAATAAGTCCGAAATGGATTTTGCGAATTTTTCATTAGCTTCTGACACTTTAATCGTTTTATCTGTCAGTTCTGCTGAGAACAAAGCCGGCAACACAGCCATGATGACGATACAGATAGCCGCTAG
>CALALK010000053.1 GCA_937923125.1 uncultured Carnobacterium sp. | reverse complement strand
TCCAATTATTACCTTGCTACGTAACGCAGCGTTAAATTCACTGCAATATAAACAAGAGTTAGCATTGATGCGTGACCAACATATCGATATTACGCACTTTGAAGAAGACCTTGAGACTTTCAAAAAAGGCTTTGCGCGGAACTATGAACTCGCAAGTAAGAAATTCCAATCGGCCATTGATGAAATCGATAAGACGATTAAGAGTCTTGAGAAGACAAAAGCGGCATTGCTTTCTTCTGAAAATAATTTACGTTTAGCAAATAATAAAGCGGAAGACTTAACCGTGAAGAAGCTCGTGAAGAACAATCCAACGATGAAACAACGCTTTGAAGAGCTAAATTAAGACAAATACAAAAACTCTATTTCGTAGTCATTCGAAGTAGAGTTTTTTTATGGAGAAATATCGATAACTGTTCTCATTTAGAATAAAATAACGTGAAAATGGCCACCGCTTATGAACATTTGAAAAAGATTGAAAAAACCAGAAAAAATTAACATTTTTGCCAAATGATATCGTTTGCTTTTTTTGGGTGTAATGTGTACGATATAGAAGTATAGATAATAATAATTCTTATCTAGCACAAATAAACAAACAGGTTTATAGGAGGAAAATACATGAAAGTTGTAGTAGTTGGATGTACTCATGCGGGTACTGCTGCAGTTAAAACAATTTTAAATGACAATCCAGGAACAGAAGTCGTTGTATACGAAAGAAATGATAATGTTTCATTCTTATCTTGTGGGATTGCCTTATACGTAGGAGGCGTGGTTAAAGACCCTCAAGGACTATTTTATTCAAGTCCAGACGAATTAGCATCATTAGGAGCTACAGTTCGTATGGAACATGATGTAACAAGCATCGACACTGTTGGTAAAACATTAACAGTAAAAGACTTAAAAACAGGTGAAGAAAAGACTGATTCATTTGATAAATTAGTGTTAACAACTGGATCTTGGCCAATTCTTCCTCCAATCCCAGGACGTGAATTAGAAAACGTTCAATTATGTAAAAACTACAACCAAGCGAAAGAAATCTTTGCTAAGAAAAACGACAAGAAGAAAATCGTTGTTGTCGGTGGTGGATACATCGGTATCGAATTAGTTGAAGCTTTCGCATTAGAAGGTAAAGAAGTAACATTAGTAGACGGTTTAGACCGTATCTTAAACAAATACTTAGACCCAGAATTCACTGACATCTTAGAAGATGACTTACGTGCACGTGGCGTAAACGTTCGCTTAAACGAAATGGTTAAATCATTCGAAGGCGAAAACGGCGTTGTAAACAAAGTTGTAACTTCAGGTGGCGAATACGAAGCTGACATGGTTATCTTATGTGTTGGTTTCCGTCCAAACAACGACTTAGTGAAAGACCAATTAGAAACTATGCCTAACGGTGCAATCATCGTTAACGACTACATGGAAACATCTGTTAAAGATGTATATGCTGCAGGAGACAGCTGTGCTGTTAACTACAATCCAAATGGTGGACATGCATACATTCCATTAGCAACTAACGCTGTACGTATGGGTTCATTAGTAGGTAAAAACATCAACGGTCACAAAGTGAAATACCGTGGAACTCAATCAACATCTGGATTACACTTATTCGGATGGAACATTGGTTCAACTGGGGTTAACGTAGGTAGCGCACCTCACTTTGGATTAGATGTACGTTCTGTATACGTGGTAGATAACCACCGTCCAGAATTCATGCCAACATACGAAAAAATCTACATGAAATTAGTTTACGAAGTAGGTACAAACCGTATCGTAGGTGGACAAGTAATGTCTAAATACGACTGTACAGCTTCTGCAAACACATTGTCATTAGCAATCCAAAACAAAATGACAATCGAAGACTTAGCTTATGTAGACTTCTTCTTCCAACCAGTATTCGACCGTCCATGGAACTACTTAAACATCTTAGGACAAGCTGCTGTTGAACAAGAACGCGTATTAGCAGAAGGTAAATAATAACTTTTAGAAAAGAGGATGCTTGCATCCTCTTTTTTGATGTCAGGATCCCAAAATTCACTTATAAGTGAATTTTGGGATTTTTTTGTAGGGAGAAGAGGAACGATTAATTTTTTTAGAAAGGGTAAAAATCACTTCTTTCAACAAGAAAAAAGAAGGCAATTATGATACAATAAATAAGATACAATAAGAGTATTGTGTCTAGGGTTTAAAGGAAAGGAGAGGAAGGTCGTGCAACGACTAAAAAAGTTTAGCATAAAGCTTTGGCAGATTTTTCAGGAAGATTTAATGCATGTTAATATTGGTGTTGAATCGGCAGCGATGGCTTACTATATGTTATTGTCTGTTATTCCAATGGTCATGCTAGTTGCCAATATTCTTCCGTTATTACCGATTCCTATTGATGTGATTTTTAAAACGCTAGAAACAATTTTACCGGACAATATCACTGATGTCCTATTTCCAATTCTTCGGAATTACTTAGGAACCTTCAACGGAGGCGCGCTTTCTGTCGGTTTGGTGATTTTATTCTGGCCGGCTTCTCAAATGTTTAGTAGTATTCAACGCTCACTAAACGTGTTATACGGGGCACCGGTGAGAAGAAATTTTATTTTTGAACGATTCTTTGCCGTTGTAATTGCAATGGCAGCTATTTTAATCGTATTTGCGGTGTCGATTGTCTTCATCTTTGGAGAACAAGTGTTACGATTAGTGGGTGAGTTTTTCTCTCTCAATTTAGCATCGATTATTTTAGATCTTTCGTTTTTAAAATGGGGAATCTTATTTGGAACCGTCTTTTTATTGATGAGTTTCATGTACTATTCCATTCCTAATGTGAAGTGGTCCTTCTTGTATGCTTTTCCAGGGGGCTTATTCACAACGATTGGATTTGTATTAATTTCGCAATTATTCTCGATTTATATTCATTACGCAGGTCGCAATTTTACGGCGAATGGTGCGTTTGGAACCTTGATTATATTTATGATTTGGCTGTATTTTATTGCCAATGTAATGATTTTAGGGGGCGTGTTAAATGTTATTGTTTACCGCTTTAGACACCCGAAAAAAGACACTGAAGGAGTAACGGATGAAAAAGAAAAACTTAATGTATGACGATAAAGATTCACGAATCGACTATGGCGTCATCCTTCCTGTATTATTATTAGCATTTATTAGTATCGCAACTTTATTCTCGACAACGTATTTAATCGCTGGAAATAGCTCTCTTCGAATGGTACTCATGCAAGTAGTATGGTACATGGTAGGGGTTGTGGCGATTGTTGTCATTATGCAATTCGATTCGGAACAGTTATGGAAACTGACTACTTGGGGATATGTCTTTGGACTCCTCATGCTACTCGCCGTTCTGTTCTTCTATGACAGAGCAACCTATGCCGATACAGGTGCGAAGAGTTGGTTTAGGTTTGGGACTTTCTCATTCCAGCCTTCCGAAGTCGTAAAAATCTTCTATATTTTAATTTTGGCAAAAGTAGCCACTTCTCATAATATGAAGACAAAATATAAGACGAATCAAACGGACTGGCAATTATTCGTAAAATTGATTTTATGGGCAGCACCAGCATTAGTACTCGTTATTTTGCAAAATGACTTAGGGACAACACTTGTATTCTTAATGATTCTGGGTGGAGTTCTGATTATGTCAGGGATTAGCTGGAAAATCCTACTCCCAATTATTATTGTGGTTGGATTAATCGGAGCGCTCCTTATTTACTTAGTAGTGTACAACCGTCAAATCTTATTAAATATTGGATTTAAAAATTACCAATTTGCTCGTATCGATTCATGGTTAGATCCATACGGCGACCAAGGTGGAAATGGTTATCAATTATTCCAAAGCTTGAAGGCCATTGGTTCAGGGAGAATGCTTGGAAAAGGGTTCGGCGTATCTGATGTATATGTACCAGTTCGTGAGTCTGACTTAATCTTTGCGACCATCGGAGAGAACTTCGGATTCTTAGGCGGAACATTCCTAATCGCCATTTACTTTATTTTGATTTATCAAATGATTCGTGTCTGCTTCGATACGAAAAATGAGTTTTATACGTATATCGCAACCGGCGTTATCATGATGATTTTATTCCACGTAGTTGAAAATATCGGGATGACAATTGGACTCCTACCATTAACGGGGATTCCATTACCGTTTATTTCTCAAGGGGGATCAAGCTTGCTTGGAAATATGATGGGGATTGGACTCATTATGTCAATGCGTTATCACTTCAAGAGTACAATTTTTGAAGATGAAGATGCAGCATTTGGAGCGAATCAACAAGATGCAACGATGTTACGTTTACGTCAGGAGGATGGAAAATGATTGTATATGTTCACCCAAAATGTACGACTTGTAAAAAGGCGTTAAAATGGTTCGAGTTAAATGATGTATCATTTGAACAAAAAGATATTCGTGAAACTCCGCCAACAGCAAAAGAATTATTGAAAATTAAAAAGGCTCAAAATTTAGAGTGGAAGAAAATGGCAAATACGAGTGGAGAATTGTACCGCTCACTTGGCCTAAAAGATAAACTTCCTGAAATGAGCGATAAAGAAGCGTCAGAGCTTCTTGCTGGGAATGGTATGCTCATCAAACGTCCACTTGTGTTGGATAATGGGGAAGCTACATTCGGTTTTAAAGAAGAAGTTTACGAAGAGAAATGGAAGAGATAAGATGAAGAAATATAGTGAAAATGGACTATGGATTAAACAAGACGGTTCAGAGTATGTGATTGGTCTTTCTCCAAAAGGACAAGATGATCTTGGAGATGTGAGCTTTGTGGAATTGTTAAAGAGTGAGTCAGTAACTCCAGAAGATTCGATTATTAGTGTCGAAGCTGCTAAGGCAGTGACGGAATTGCTCTCTCCACTGAGCGGGGTAGTCGTGGCTTTCCATGATGAATTAGAAGATAATCCAGAGTTCTTAAATGAATTAGAAGAAGAGAAAAACTGGATTGTTCGTTTAAATGGAGTAGATGAAGCGGCATTCAATGCTTTATTAGAGGAAGACCTTCCATGTGAACAATGTGAAGTGAAATAAAAGATAAAAAAGAAAACTACGAGTTCTCAGCGAGTGAGAATTCGTAGTTTTTTATTATGCATTTTGTCTTAAGCGATTTACACGCTCCACAAAGTTATCAAATAACCCTTGCATCACATTGCTATCTTCAATTAATAATTCAGGATGCCATTGAACGGCAACTACACTTTGGTCCTTTGATTTAGATTCGAACGCTTCGATCAGTCCATCCGTACTCCAAGCAACTGGAACAAAGTCAGAGGCCAATTGTTTAACCGCTTGGTGGTGGTAAGAGTTCACTGGAGTCGTTGTTCCAAGAACGCGAGAAAGCTCGCTGCCACTTGCGATTTGAATCGTATGTGTTGGTTGGCTTGGCATTGTTTTTTGTGTATGTTTCACAGAGATGTTTTCGTATTGTGATTCGATATCTTGGTAGAGTGTTCCGCCAAGAGCGACGTTTAGAATTTGTAAGCCGCGACACACTGCAAAGATTGGTTTGTGTTGTCTATAAGCTTCTTTAATGAGCTCAATTTCAAACGCATCACGAGCAGGATAAGTACGTGCCAGGTTTAAGTGCGGTTCTTCACCGTACAACAATGGAGAAACGTCTTGTCCACCCGCTAATAGGAGTCCATCAACCCTAGAAATGAATTCTTTTGCTAATTCTGGGTTGCTGATGGGAATGATGACAGGAATCGCTTTTGCTTTTTCAAGACCACGGACGAAACCATTTGGTGCATACGATAAAATGTAGCGATCTTCTTCCGTATTATCTTGGCGATGATTTCCTGCAATACCAATAAGTGGATAAGTTTGCATGTGCATCAGCCTTTCTTTCAAAAATATGTTTCATCATACCTCATTTTCATGAAAATGAAAAGCATTATCACGAAATTTTAGAGGGCGTCTATTTGCGAATCGTTCTCAATTAGGATAAAATAATACAGAATAGAATCATTATAAAGGAGAATGTATCGTGGCAACTTTAGAGATTAAAAATCTACATGTATCGATCGAAGACAAAGAAATTTTGAAGGGCGTTAATTTAACGATTAACACTGGAGAAATTCATGCAGTCATGGGACCAAATGGAACAGGAAAATCAACGCTTTCTGCAGCGATTATGGGCCACCCAAGTTATGAAGTAACAGAAGGAGAAATCCTATTAGACGGCGAAAATGTCTTAGAAATGGAAGTAGACGAGCGCGCTCGTGCAGGTCTATTTTTAGCAATGCAATATCCAAGCGAAATCGTTGGGGTGACAAACGCAGAATTCATGCGTTCAGCTATCAATGCTCGTCGTGAGGAAGACGATAAAATGGGAGTTCGTGAATTCATCAAGAAATTAGATGAAAAAATGGCCCTTTTAGATATGCCAGAAGAAATGGCAGAACGTTACTTAAACGAAGGGTTCTCAGGCGGGGAAAAGAAACGTAACGAGATTCTTCAATTATTAATGATTGAACCAACATTTGCGATTTTAGATGAAATCGACTCAGGGTTAGATATTGATGCCTTAAAAGTGGTTTCTCGTGGAGTAAACGCAATGCGTGGAGATAACTTTGGATCATTAATTATTACGCACTATCAACGTCTATTAAACTACATTGAACCAGATGTAGTGCATATTATGATGGACGGTCGTATCGTGAAGACAGGAGATGCTTCTCTTGCTCGTCGACTAGAAGCTGAAGGATATAAAGGAATCAGTGAAGAATTAGGAATCAAGATTGAACATCAAGAGTAGGAGTGAGATTGTGGCAGAGACAAAATTAACCATAACACCAGAAGAAATCACCGCATTCTCTCTTACAAAGAATGAACCAGAGTGGTTTCTACAAACACGTTTAAAAGGCTTGGAACTAGCTAAAACACTAGACTTGCCATTTATCGAACGTGTGAAATTCCACCGTTGGAACTTATTCCAATCAGCAATCGGTGAAGGCACTTCAATGATTGAAGAACTTCCAAAAGTGATTCCAACAGCAGCCGGAAGTGCAAAAATTGTACAACTAGGCGCGGTATCATACTGGGAAGAAATGAATGTTGAAACAGCATTGAAGGACGTTCTCGTGATGGATTTATTCGATGCCCTGGAACAATATCCAGAGCTCGTAAAACCGTACTATATGACAAAAGCAGTACCAGTCGATGAAGATAGCTTAACGGCTTATCACGCTGCGATGGTCAACTCAGGAGTATTTATTTATATTCCAAAAAATGTAGACGTAAAAGATATTATTGAATCTCATTTCGTTCAAAATAACTTAGTGGACGAAGCGTTCGTGAAGCACGTGTTAATCGTGGCAGACGAAAACAGCTCGGTCTCTTATGTAGAACGTTTTGAAAGTATCGGTGACAAAAAGAATACAGCCAACATTGTAGTAGAAGTGATTGCAAAACAAGGGGCGAAAGTTCAGTTTGCCGCCGTTGATACGTTAGGTCAATCAACAGATGCGTATGTGAACCGTCGTGGCTATCTTGAAAAAGATGCAACGATTAACTGGGCGCTTGGCATTATGAATGACGGAAATGTAATTGCGGACTTCGACTCTGAATTACGCGGAGACGGATCTCATTCTCAAGTGAATGTCATCGGTATTTCTACAGGACGCCAAGTTCAAGGAATCGATACTCGTGTGACAAACTATGCGCCACATTCAGTCGGACATATCCTGCAACATGGTGTTATTTTAGATAAATCAACCTTAACCTTTAACGGAATTGGACATATTATTAAAGGGGCGAAATTCGCAGATGCCCAACAAGAAAGCCGTGTACTGATGCTTTCAGAAGGCGGACGTGGAGACGCAAACCCAATTCTATTAATCGATGAAAATGAAGTAACGGCAGGACACGCAGCGAGCGTGGGGCAAGTGGATGATGAACAATTATTCTACTTAACGAGCCGTGGAATCTCAGAAGCTGAGGCAAAACGCCTTGTTATTCGTGGATTCTTAGGAGCCGTTATTCGTTCAATCCCTTCAAGTGAGCTTCAAAAAGAACTTGTAGATATGATTGAACAAAAGTTGGTTGCTAGCTATGATTAGTAAAACGATTCGAGAAGACTTTCCAATATTAAAGCGTGAAGTCAACGATGAAGTGCTTGTCTATTTAGACAATGCAGCTACAACCCAAAAGCCACGTCCAGTTGTAGAAGCCGTTGAGAAATTCTATGCAACTCACAATGCTAATATTCATCGTGGTGTGCATACACTGGCTCAGGAAGCCACTGACTTATACGAAGCATCTCGAGCTAAAGTAGCGAAATTTATCAACGCTAGTAGCACAAAAGAAGTGCTCTTTACGCGTGGAACGACAACTAGCTTAAACTGGGTTGCACAAGGGTTTGCGCCGAATCGCCTCCAAGAAGGAGACGAAATTTGGATTAGCCCTGCTGAGCACCATTCGAATGTGGTGCCTTGGCAACAAGTGGCAAAACAAACAGGAGCCGTCTTACGTTATTTTTCATTAACGAAAGAGGGCGAATTAGACCTTGAAGCAGCCGAATCATCTTTAGCCGAAAAGGCAAAAATCGTTTCAATAAACCATGCGTCAAACGTTCTTGGAACAGTAACGGATGTGAAACGTGTATCCGAAATGGTTCACGCAGTAGGAGGCATCCTTGTTGTGGATGGTGCCCAAGCAGCGCCACATCAAAGAGTGGATGTCCAAGAGTTAGACTGTGACTTTTATGCTTTTAGTGGACATAAGATGCTTGCTCCAACAGGCATTGGCGTCTTATATGGAAAAGAAGCCCTTCTTCAAGAGATGAATCCTGTAGAATTCGGCGGAGAAATGATTGATTTTGTGTACGACCAAGAGAGTACATGGAATGAATTGCCGTGGAAATTCGAAGCAGGTACTCCAAATATCGCAGGAGCCATTGGACTGGCTGCGGCTATTGATTATTTAGAAGCAATTGGGATGGAGACAATCCATCAGCATGAACAAGAAATTGTCGCTTATCTCTTA
>CALALK010000052.1 GCA_937923125.1 uncultured Carnobacterium sp. | reverse complement strand
CAGCCAGAAGTACTATATGCTGAATAAACCTCAAGGCGTTATCTCCGCTACGACCGATAAGGAACATACGACCGTCATCGACCTCTTCGCAAGGGAGAACGTCGAAGGGCTCTACCCGCTCGGACGACTCGACGGGGATACAGAGGGTCTGCTGCTTGTGACGAATAATGGTCCGCTGGGTTATCGTATGCTAAACCCCGACCAACATATCGAGAAAGAATATTATGTAGAAGTCAACGGCCCGCTAGACGAGGATGCCGTAGAAACCTTCAAACGGGGCGTCACCTTCCACGGTGGGTATCAATGTAAACCAAGCACGCTTACGATCATCGAAAGTAGCGCCAGCTTGAGCCGTGCGACGGTCACCATCTCCGAAGGGAAATTCCATCAAGTGAAGAAGATGTTTCTATGCGTGGGTGTGAAAGTGACCTATCTTAAACGGATTCGCTTTGGAGAATTTGTCTTGGACGAAGCTTTAGCTCCTGGAGAATACCGAGAGCTAAACGAAGCAGAACTCCAACTTGTAAAGACCTATTTTTAAAAAAGCAAAATGTAACATAAAAGTTACGTAACTTATATGTTACATTTCGGTTGTTCAACCATAAAAATAAGCTCGCCTGCACAACGCAAGCGAGCTTTTCTACTATATAAATGAAATTATTGGATTGGTCCTAAGAGAATATTCGCCCACGCATCATGCAATGACTCTTGGTCACTTGGTTGGAACAAGCCAGCCAACACGTCGCGGTATAAGCGAGATAATTCTGTACGGTTGAAGTATGAACTACCACCACATGCACGAACGATTTCTTCCACGGCCTTCTTCGATACTTCTACAGAACGGTTCTTAATAGAAGATAAACGAGGCAACCAGATGAAGCTGTATTCTGTGCTTGCTTCTAGCGTGTCACTCAACTCGTTAATTTGCGGTTGAATGCCGTCTAGCATAATCGCCGCTTCCGCAATTCTCCAGCGAATGTTTTTGTCGTTGGCATAAGGCGCATCATTGGATACAGAGTGGCGAGTTTTCACCGTTTCTACTCCGATTTCTAGCGCACGTTTCCCGATACCGAAGTACGTTGCCGCCAGTAAAATTTCGAAGTACGCGAAAATACCGAATACCACTGGATCGAAGCTTGGTCCAGGAGCCACTTTCGTTAAAATTTGCTCTTCTGCCGCGAAGATGCCTTTCAACTCAACGCTGTTTGATTGCGTCGCACGCATGCCCATTGTATCCCAGTCGTCTTTTACGATAAACGTTTCTTGGTCAGGTGTTAAATATGCGAATACTGACAATGGTGACTCACCTGTATTATCTTGCCCAAATGAAACTAACTTGTCGCAATATTTGCCCATTGATAAGAAGACTTTCTTGCCGTAAAAACGATACGCGCCGCCCTCTTCCGGACGAGCCTCAGAAATCGAACCGAATAACACGCGGTCATTCGAAGGTTCAGAAATCCCAAACGCCAACAACTTGCCTTCTGCAGCATCGCGAAGGATTTGTTCTCCCTTCTTGTTGCCAAAACGAACCATGTGCTTGCCAAGGCCGACAATAATTTGGTGCATGTTCACCCCAAGCGCAGTCCCTGGAGCCGCCATCGCTAGACGCGTTTGTTCTTGCGCAATCTCTTTCAGCGACAAACCGAATCCGCCGTACTCTTTTGGCACGAACGCCTTCAAGTATCCCGCCTCTTTTAGCGCTGCATAGTCTTCCGCAGGCCACGCATTCTCTTTGTCATAACGCGGTGCACGCTCATGAATTTCTTGTAATAACTCTTCCGATAAAAACATAAAAAGCCTCCTTAATATCTTATACAACGATAGTATAAAATATTAAGGAGACCGTGGCAAAATTTAAGTTACCTATCTAACCGATATTATTCTATTTAATGTACTTCTTAAATACTTTTCTCATTTTTATAACTTGATCAAGTACTTCATTCATTAATTCTGGATAATTTTCTTGGTTTTCAAAGTCCAATCCATCCATTAAATAACGAATTCTTGAGGCTTTTTTACCGTCTAATCTTTGCCAATCGAATATTAACCCTGTCTCGTCTTCTATTTGTTCTCGCGAAGCATATAATTGATCAAATAAAGTTTTATCATTCTGAATATATACCTCAATACCTACTGCTTTTTCTTTTGTATTTAGAGTTATTGATAACTTAGCTTTAGAACTTCCTAAGCTAACATTATACCAATGATTTGTTGTAGCTTTACATATGTTAATAGATTTATCTCTTTCTTTAATAACCTCATTAAACTGCGTCCAGAAGTTCAAGCGTTCAGATTCTACAAATGTTAGTTCTCCACTTCTTGAATTTCCTTTTGTTGTTTTGACAAAATCGTTAGGTTTTTCAACAACTTCAAATTTAGGCGCAGGCAATGAATTTCCAATTTTATAAGCATGGATTTCAATTAGGAAAAATGACACATCTTCTGTTGTTTTACTGTTTAACCACTCGATTGCACTGCGGTGTTCTTCGCGAGCTTCCTTAACAATCCAAATAACAATCGTTGCCTCTAAACCTGAAGCATAGGTAATAATTTTCCCTAAATGATCGTGATTTGTCGCTTCTAACTGATTCTCAATAATTATCTTTGCTCCACTAGTTTCATCCTGTGCAACTAGATCACATCTGTATGCACCAACAAAAACTTCTTTTCTAATTTCAGCAAAAGTTACTCCAACCTCATCCCCAAGCATTTCTATGTTTTCTTCTTTTGCTAACCATTCAGAGAAATTATATTGCTCATGTTTCCATAATTCTCTCACATCTACTTCTTTCAACTTTCCAAATTCCAAAGTAATCCCCCTCAAATTGATATAAATTTATACACTTAATAAATAAACCCTTCACACTGAAGTATACCACTTTGAACTAGTTTATACACCCTTTTCTAAAGAAAAAGCCAGCCGTTGTTACGACTGACCTTTTGCCTATTCTTTATTTTGCGGATTCATACTGAAAAATCTTAAAGATAGTCCATACGAGACCGATAGTAAGAAGCGTATCCAATTACGGTGTTCTATTATATTTATTCTACCCCTCAACCCTCTTCGGCAAGTACGGTTCGAGTTCTTTTCGTAAGGACTCGAGCGTTAAGCCATAGGGAATGGTGATGTCATCGATTGGTTCGAGGACTTTTTCTAACTCCGCTTCCCCCTGCTCATCTAAATAGCGATTCATTTTTCTTCGAAGCGATAGCAGCTCCTGCACAACGTTCTCTTTTCCAAAGGTGATGGCTAAAGAATACGCGTTGTTGTCGCTATCCTCTCTGGCCCCTGAGCGTTCTGCGATATACAGAATTTTCTCCATTAAATACATCATCTCATAGAAATCTTGCTTCTTGATTTCAATCTTTTCATCCATGCCGACTACTCCCTTCAAATACAGGATTTCAACCCCAATAATAAAGGCTCCGGAACTAAAATTCCAGAGCTTTTGCCATTATTTCTTTATCAAACATTATCTAACTATCCTAATCTCTTCTTACAAATGAAAAATTTGGTTAGTATCTTTTCCCATATAAACTTTTTGCTAAATTTGTATATTTTCTTATAAAATCTGTTTTTGCCTCAGTATATGCATCTCTATCATGTTCAAATTTTTTCCAAAGCGATAGTTTTAAGCCTTCATATTCTTTGCCTATTTCCTTATGCTCATTCAAATAATCTCTAAAATACAGTTCATCATTATCTCCGACAATTCTAATATGAAGATGGAATACTCTTTCTGCAAATCCTTGTTCTGTGTAGCCTTTGTTTAATGTAATGCGGGCTTCAGTCGTATTCATACATAGCCAACCCTTGTTTATTAGAATATTTTTAACAATATCTAAATCCGCCTTGTCGTTTACTTCAACTAATACATCCACAATATTTTTCGCCCATATTCCTGATATAGCCGTGCTTCCGATATGAGATATTCTTTTTGTGCTTTTACTCGGCAATGCTGATAATATTGATTTTCTTTCTTCTTCATACCATTTTGTCCACTCTTTATTATGTTTGACTAAAAATATCGGAAACAGTTGCCAAAGCTCTTTTAAACTCATTTGCTCGAATTTTTTATTCATATCTAACCTCTACAATTCTAATTTATATATTTACTGCATCTCATAGAAATCTTGCTTCTTGATTTCAATCTTTCCGTCCATGACCTCTACTCCC